>NZ_JANIAG010000189.1:0-10339 GCF_028682155.1 Pseudomonas sp. 39004 | reverse complement strand
GCGCTGAAAATGACAAGCCAGGCACTTGGTGGCCCCGAATACAATCTCCAGGCATCCACAACCCCGCGTGGGGCCGGTAAGCCGGCCCCCACAAGTACGCGCACAATTCTACACTTACATACAGCACGTCACGGCGAATGTCGCGGTGCGCGACACCATTCCCCGGACCACCGCCCCCTCGGACCCGGACTTCCCCTGTCGACGGTGGCCTTCTTGCAGAGGAGGGCAGGTCATGGACGAGGCACGGCTTCACGAATTCATGGGCAAGCTGGTGGGTGACATGGGCGCTGCGGCGACCCTAGCCAATGTCATCCTGGGTGACGAACTCGGGTTGTACCGGGCGATGGCCGACAGCCAGCCGACCACGCCCGAAGCGCTCGCGGCAAAGACCGGCTGCCACCCGCGGCTGGTCCGTGAATGGCTCAATGCCCAAGCGGCGTCGGGCTACATGGTTCACGACAAGGGCAGTTTCGTACTGCCCGAAGAACAGGCGATGGCCTTGGCGCTCGAAGACTCCCCGGCCTACATGGCCGGTGGCGCGGCGGTGGTGGCCGCCTTGTTCCACGACAAGGACAAGCTGGTCGCGGCCATGCGTGGCGACGGCGCACTGGCCTGGGGCGACCATCACCCGTGCATGTTCAGCGGCACCGAACGGTTCTTCCGGCCGGGCTACCGAACGTTCCTGGTGGCCGAGTGGCTGCCGGCGCTGGAGGGGGTGGTGGCCAAGCTGCAGGCGGGCGCCAAGGTGGCCGATGTGGGCTGTGGCCATGGCGCCTCGACGTTGGTCATGGCCCAGGCGTTTCCGGCATCGACCTTTGTCGGTTACGACTATCACGCGCCCTCCATCACCACCGCCAACCAGCGGGCTGACGAGGCAAATTTAGCCGCACGGGTGAGTTTTCAGCAGGCCACGGCGAAAAACTACCCAGGTCACGACCATGACCTGGTGTGTTTCTTCGATTGCCTGCACGACATGGGTGACCCGGTGGGCGCTGCGCGGCACGCCTACGATGCCTTGAAGGCGGACGGCACGGTGATGCTGGTGGAACCCTATGCCGAGGACTCGCTGGAGGGCAACCTGACACCGGTCGGGCGCTTGTTCTATGCGGCGTCGACGTTTATCTGCACGCCCAACTCGTTGTCTCAGGAAGTGGGGCTGGGGCTGGGTGCCCAGGCCGGGGAGGCGCGGTTACGCGCGGTGTTCCAGGAGGCGGGGTTCACACGGTTCCGGCGCGCCACACAAACACCGTTCAACCTGATACTGGAGGCGCGCAAATAGCCGCCGCCTTTGCCGTCACCTGCGCCATTCGGCTTTTGCGCATTGTAATGCCGCGCCGTGGTCGTCAGAATCGCGCCCGGTTTTCGAGCAAGGGGCTTACGTTGAACGAACAGACACTCTCCATGCGCCTGGAGCGCGTGGCGGCGCATGTGCCGCAAGGCGCGCGCCTGGCCGATATCGGCTCGGACCATGGTTATCTGCCGGTAGCATTGATGCTGCGTGGCGCCATCGAAGCAGGCGTGGCCGGTGAAGTGGCGCACACGCCCTTTGCCTCGGCCCAGCGCAACGTGCGCCGCAACGGCCTGGAGGCGCATATCACCATTCGCCTGGCCGATGGGCTGGACGCGATCGAAATGGCCGACCGGATCTCGGCCGTCAGCCTCTGCGGCATGGGCGGTAAAACCATGTGCGAGATTCTAGAGCGCGGCAAGCATCGCTTGAGCGGCAGCGAGCGCCTGATCCTGCAACCCAACGGTGATGAGTGCGAACTGCGCGGGTGGCTGATGCAAAACAGCTATCGGATCGTCAGTGAAGAGTTATTGCGCGAAAACCGCTTCGACTACGAAATCATCGTCGCCGAACCTTGTGAGGCAGTGGCTTACACCGCCGAAGAGCTTTACTTCGGCCCGCTGCTGATGTGTGAAAAAGCTCCGGCGTTCGTGACCAAATGGCAGCGCATGCTGCGCCAGAAGCAGCAGACGTTGGCCAACTTCGAACGCGCTCGGGATGCGATACCCGAGGAAAAGCGCCGCGATTTCGCCCGGCAGATCAGCTGGATCACCCAGGTACTGGCCTGACTCACTGCTGCGAGCAGTTGCCCATTTCCCGGTAGTTGATCTCGCGGGTACGGCCCTGGTGGTCGACATACACCATGTGCGCGGTGCCGACCTGGCAGTCGGCAGCGTTGCTGGCCGGGGTGATGGAGATGACTTTGGCGACATCCAGCGGCATGCCGTATTCGTAGTTGCCCGTGCTGGCGGACGGCTGCTGTGTGCCGGCGTCGGCAAAGGCGCCGAATGAGGCGAGAGTAGCGGCAAAGGCAAGGACGGTGATCGAACGTTTCATGGCAGGCTCCTTTTTCAATGTTTTACCAATGATGTATTCATTGGTGATCCACAATAAATGGGCTAAGCCGTGATAGATTCCTGCCTGGAACGTAAGAATAAGACCGATCAAGGAGCCCACCCCCCATGGACATGCTGCATGCCATGCGTACTTTCACCCGTGTGGTCGAATGCGGCAGCTTCGCCGCAGCCGCCAATGCCCTGGACATTTCTGCGGCGCAGGTCTCGCGCATCGTTGCCGAGCTAGAGAACCAGCTACAGACCCGCCTGCTGCACCGCACCACGCGCCGTTTGCGCATGAGCGAGGCGGGCGAACGGTTTCTGGAGCGCGCGCGGCAAATCATGCTGCTGACCGAAGAAGCCGTCGGCGAGGCGCGCGGTGCGCACCTTACCCCCCGTGGGCGTTTGCGCCTGCATTGCCCGCATGGCCTGGGCCTGCTGCTGATGCCGCTGGTGGCGGGCTACAATGCGCTGTGCCCGGAGGTGGTGGTCGAGTTGACCTTGTCTCAGCGCAACCCTGACCCCTTGGCCGAAGGGCATGACGTGGTGATCACCGTGGACGAGGCCTTGCCGGACTCGCAGCTGATCGCCGTGCCGCTGGGCAACATTTTCAGCATCCCCTGCGCGGCGCCCAGTTACCTGGAGACCTTTGGCGTGCCCGAGCGGCCGGAAGACCTGCATGGGCATCGCTGCCTGCGCATGGCGTACCCGATGTACGAAGGCGACTGGGTGTTCCCTCAAGGTGTCGATCACTGTGTGATCGCACCGCGCGACAGCTTCCTCACCAACGTGGCCGATGCGATGCTGTTGGCCAGCGAGCTGGGCATGGGCATCGGGCTGCTGCCGTTCTACACCGCCAGCCAGGCGATCGAGCAGGGGCGTTTGCGCCGGTTGTTGGCGCCGTATCGCCTGCGTGAGAGTGCGCTGTATGCGATCTATCCGTCGCGCCACTACCTGGATGCCAAGGTGCGTACCTGGATCGACTACCTCAAGGAGCAACTGCCCGCGCTGTTCGAAGGGCATGCGCGGGTAGTGGATGACGCGCGCTACTGGCGCTGAGCCAGGTTGCGCGGCCGCCCCATCAGCGGCCGCGCTAGCCGGCTGTTACAGTGAATAATGCTTGAGCTCCCGCGCAATCAGCATCCGCTGGATCTCGCTCGAACCCTCGTAGATCTGCGTGATACGTGCATCCCGATAATGGCGCTCTACCGGGTAGTCCTCCAGGTAACCATAACCGCCATGCACCTGGATGGCCATGGAGCACACCCGCTCGGCCATTTCCGAGGCGAACAGCTTGGCCTGTGAAGCCTCCGACAGGCACGGCTTGCCGGCACTGCGCAAGCGGGCCGCATGCAAGATCAGCAGGCGCGCGGCATTGACCTGGACCTGCATGTCGGCCAGCAGGTTGGCGATGCTCTGGTGCTCGTTGATCGGCTTGCCGAACTGCACCCGATCACGCGAGTAGGCTAGCGCCGCTTCGAACGCGGCGCGGGCGATGCCCAACGCTTGCGCGGCAATGCCGATCCGCCCCCCTTCGAGGTTGGACAGGGCGATGGCCAGCCCCTTGCCACGCTCGCCGAGGATATTGGCGGCAGGGATGCGGCAGTCGTCCAGGGTCACCGCGCAGGTGTCGGAGGCGCGGATGCCCATCTTGTGCTCGCTGCGCTCAACCTTGAAACCTGGGTTGTCCGTGGGCACCAGAAAGGCCGACAGGCCCTTCTTGCCTAGCGCCGGGTCGGTCACGGCGAAGACAATCGCCAGGCCCGCGCGGCGGGCATTGCTGACAAACTGCTTGGCGCCGTTGATCACCCATTCGCCATTCACCAGCTCGGCACGCGTGCGCAGGTTGTGGGCCTCGGACCCCGCCTGCGGCTCGGTCAGGCAGAAGCAGCCAATCACCTCGCCAGTGGCCAGGCGCGGTAACCAGGCCTGCTGTTGCTCGGCAGTGCCATAGGCCAGCAGCGGGCCGCAACCCACCGAGTTGTGAATGCTCATCATCGCCCCGGTGGCGCCGCAACCGGCGGCGATCTCTTCCACGGCCAGGGCGTAGGCAACGTAATCGGTGTAGCTGCCGCCAAAGGTGTCCGGCACTACCATGCCAAGCAGCCCCAACTCGCCCATCTTGCGCACCACGCCATCATCGATCCAGCCGGCCTTTTCCCAGGCCTGGGCATGGGGCGCGATTTCGCCACGGGAAAAATCCCGGGCCATGTCGCGGATCATGATCTGTTCTTCGCTCAGTTCCAGGTCTTGCATCTGTGTACTCCCGGGCTCACAGGCCTTCGAAGAATTGGTCGACCCGCCGGCGCTCGAGCCCGGCCAGGGTCGGCGGGTTCCAGCGCGGCTGTTTGTCCTTGTCGATGATCAGGGCGCGCACGCCCTCGACGATATCGCCGTACTGGAACCACTGGCGGTCCAGGTGCAGTTCCATGGCAAAGCACGCTTCAAGCGCCAGGTGGCGGCCGCGGCGCAGCATCTCCAGGGTAACCGCCATGGCCAGTGGCGAGCGGCTTTCCAGCTGGTCGGCGGTGGCCAGGGCCCACTGGTGGCTGTCGCCGATGCTCACGGCGCGCAGTTGTTCGATGATCGCCGGCAGGTCGGGGAGGGCGAAGAAGTGGTCGATGACCGGGCGCAGCTTCTGCAGTGGCGCGTCGTCCAGTACCTGGGTGCCGAGTTTGGCCAGCAGGCTTTGCAGGTCCTTGAGCGGGTGGTCACCGAAGGCCAGCTTGTCCAGGCCCTGGTCGAGGGCGCTGAGGGCGTCGCTGCTCAGGTACCAGTCGGCCAGCCCGCAATAGAGGGCATCGGCTGCCTGGATCTGGCTGCCGGTAACACCCAGGTAAATGCCCAGTTCACCCGGGATGCGCGGGAGGAAATAGCTGCCGCCAACGTCCGGGAAATAGCCGATGCCGACCTCTGGCATGCCCAGCCGGCTGCGCTCGGTGACCACACGCAGGTCACACCCCTGAGCCAGGCCCATGCCGCCCCCGAGGGTGAAACCGTCCATCAGTACCAGCACCGGTTTGCGGTAGTGATGGATGCAAAGGTCGAGCGCGTATTCCTCGACGAAAAAGTCTTCGTGCAGGTTGTCGCCGTTTTTGTAGCTGTCGTGCAGCGAGCGGATATCGCCACCGGCGCAGAACCCTTTAGGCCCTTCGCCGCGTAGCACCACGGCGCGTACCTGCGGGTCTTCTGCCCACTGGTCCAAGTGCTGGCGCAGGCTGCGGACCATGTCCAGGGTGAGGGCATTGAGGCCGGCGGGGCGGTTCAGGGTCAGGTGGCCAATCTGGTTACGAACCTCGGCCAAGACATGATCCGTTGCCGAAGTGTGAGCATGCGCGGTCATCGCGTTCTCCCTGCTTTGTTATTGATTTTCCAAGTGAAGTTTGGAGTTCGCTGGAGGATAGCTGGATCCTGTCATGCGAATTTGCCGTGCACAATCGGCAAATCTGCAGGGGTGTCCTGCATTTTTGTCACTCTAGCAGTCTGTAAAGGGTCTGGTGGGCGTGGATAGGCCCTCAATTATTAACCTTAGCGTAACGATCGCCCATCCAGCTTGATTGATGCCCAGGCCCGCACCGCCCTAAGGTGACCCCACGACAGCGAACCCGTGGAGTCACCATGACAACAACGAAGAATCCACCGCCGCAATGGTCGCGGCGGCGCGCCGAGAAGCAGCGCCGCCTCGACCGGGCCCGCCACCTCGCCGACGGCGTGGTGCTGCCCACCGACCGTATCGTCGAGGCCCTGGAACTGTTGCTCGCCCCCGGAGACCGGGTGGTACTGGAAGGCAACAACCAGAAGCAGGCCGATTTCCTCTCGCGCTCACTGGCCAAGGTGGACCCAGCGCGCCTGCACGACCTGCACATGATCATGCCCAGCGTCAGCCGTGCCGAGCACCTGGACCTGTTCGAGCGTGGCATCGCCCGCAAGCTCGACTTCTCGTTCGCCGGGCCACAAAGCCTGCGCATCGGGCAGTTGCTGGAAGACGGCCTGCTCGAAGTCGGCGCCATCCACACCTACATCGAGCTTTACTCGCGGCTGCTGGTCGACCTTATCCCCAACGTGACACTGGTCGCAGGCTTCATGGCCGACCGTGATGGCAACCTCTATACCGGCCCCAGCACCGAAGACACCCCGGCCCTGGTGGAGCCTTGCGCGTTCAGCGATGGCATCGTCATCGCCCAGGTCAACCAACTGGTGGATCGGGTCGATGACCTGCCGCGCGTCGATATCCCTGCGTCCTGGGTCGACTTCGTGGTGGTCGCCGACCAGCCGTTCTACATCGAGCCGCTGTTTACCCGCGACCCGCGCCACATCAAGCCGGTGCATGTGCTGATGGCGATGATGGCGATCCGTGGCATCTATGAAAAACACCAGGTGCAGTCGCTGAACCACGGGATCGGCTTCAACACCGCAGCCATCGAACTGATCTTGCCAACCTACGGCCAATCCCTGGGCCTGAAAGGCAAGATCTGCCGCAACTGGACACTCAACCCTCACCCCACCCTGATACCCGCCATCGAGACCGGCTGGGTCGAAAGCGTACATTGCTTCGGCACCGAACTGGGCATGGAGGACTACATCGCCCAGCGCCCCGATGTGTTCTTCACCGGCCGCGATGGCTCGCTGCGCTCCAACCGCATGATGTGCCAGCTGGCCGGGCAGTACGCCGTCGACCTGTTCATCGGGGCCACCTTGCAGGTGGATGGCGATGGCCATTCCTCGACTGTAACCCGCGGCCGCCTGGCCGGCTTTGGCGGTGCGCCGAACATGGGCCATGACCCCCGTGGCCGCCGCCACGCAACCCCGGCCTGGCTCGACATGACCGTGCCCGAGACAATGCTCGAGCGCGGCCGCAAGCTGGTGGTGCAGATGGTCGAAACCTATCAGGAGGGCGGCAAGCCCACCTTCGTCGAAACCCTCGATGCAGTCGAAGTGGCGAAAAAAGCCGGCATGCCCCTGGCCCCTGTGATGATCTACGGCGATGACGTCACGCACCTGCTCACCGAAGAAGGCATCGCCTACCTGTACAAGGCGCGCACCCTCGAAGAGCGCCGGCAGATGATCGCTGCCGTAGCCGGCGTCACCGCCATTGGCCTGCGGCACGACCCCAAAGACACCCAACGCCTGCGCCAGCAAGGCCTGGTGGCATTGCCCGAAGACCTCGGCATCCGCCGCACCGACGCCAGCCGCGAGCTGCTGGCCGCGCGCAGTATTGCCGACCTGGTCGACTGGTCTGGCGGCCTGTACAACCCGCCCGCACGGTTCAGGAGCTGGTGATGAAAGCACTCAACCTGCACACCTTGCCCCTGGCCGACCGCCTGGCCGACCTGGCAGTCGATGCGCTGATCGACGAAGCCGATCTGTCGCCCAAACCGGGCCTGGTAGACCGTCGCAGCAACGGTGCCCACACGGACATGACGCTGGCATTGATGCATGCCTCGGCGTTGGCCCTGTGGCCGTGCCTGCGGCAGATGGCCGAAGCGGCCGAGGCCATTGGCGAGATCGACGTGCCCTTGCGCGCAGCCCTGGGCCGTATTGGCCGTGAGGGCGAAGCGGCGATGCTGGCGACCACGGGCGGGGTGAACACCCACCGCGGCGCGATCTGGGCCTTGGGCCTGCTGGTGGCCGCCAGTGCGCTGGATGCCCAGGCCGGCCCCGCTGCATTGGCCGCCCGCGCCGGGCGCATTGCACTGATCGACGACCCAGGCGCAACCCCTGAAGACAGCCATGGTGTGCAGATACAGCGCCGCTATGGCAGCGGCGGTGCCCGTGAGCAGGCGCAGTTGGGGTTCCCTGCTGTGATCACTCACGGCCTGCCGCAACTGCACCGCAGCCGCGCTGCCGGCGCCCGTGAAAACCAGGCACGGCTCGATGCCTTGCTCGCGATCATGGCGGCCCTGGCCGACACCTGTGTGCTTTGGCGTGCCGGGCCGCAAGGGCTGGCCACGGTCCAGCAGGGCGCCCGTGCCGTGCTGGAGGCGGGTGGCAGTGCCACCCTGGCCGGGCGCCGGCAACTGCGCCGGCTGGACCAGCAGTTGCTGCACCTGAATGCCTCACCGGGCGGCGCCGCCGATCTGCTGGCCGCCTGCCTGTTCCTCGACAACGCCGGGAGCCTGTGACATGGAAACCCTGACCTTTCAATTCGCCGCCGCCGAACCTGGCCGTGGCCGCACCGTAGTGGGCTGCGTCAGCTCCGGCGACCTGGAGGTGCTGATCGAGCCCGGCACCGCCGGCAGCCTGCAGATTCAGGTCGTAACCTCGGTCAACGGCAGCGGCGCCCGCTGGGCGCAACTGTTCCAGCGCCTGTTCGAAGGCCGCCAGTGGCCCGCTGTGAACATCGACATCCATGACTTCGGCGCCACCCCTGGCGTGGTGCGCCTGCGGCTGGAGCAAGGCTTCGAGGAGATCGCCCCATGACGGACATCGAACGCTTGCTGCAAAGCCGCAGCTTTGTCGAACTGGGCGCGCGCCAGCGGGCCCGCGCCGTACTCGACCCGGGTAGCTTCCGCGAACTGCTGGGCCCGTTCGACCGGCTCATGTCGCCCTGGCTGCCACGCCAGGGCATCGTGCCCCAGGCCGATGATGGCGTGGTCATCGCCAAGGGCCGCCTGAACGGCCGCCATACCGTGCTCGCCGCTATCGAAGGGGGCTTCCAGGGCGGCAGCATGGGCGAGGTGGGCGGAGCCAAGATCGCCGGTGCGCTGGAGCTGGCCATCGAAGACAACCGCAACGGTACCCCGACCAGCGCCGTGTTGCTGCTGGAAACCGGTGGCGTGCGCTTGCAGGAAGCCAACCTTGGGCTGGCGGCGATTGCCGAGATCCAGGCCGCGATCGTCGCGTTGCGCAGCTACCAGCCGGTGATCGGCCTGATCGCAGGTACGGTCGGCTGCTTCGGCGGCATGTCCATCGCTGCCGGGCTGTGCAGCCACTTGCTGGTCACCCGCGAGGCGCGCCTGGGCCTCAATGGCCCGCAGGTGATCGAGCAGGAAGCGGGCATCGGCGAATACGACGCCAAGGACCGGCCGTTCATCTGGAGCCTCACCGGTGGCGAGCAGCGCCATGCCAGCGGGCTGGTGGATGGCTACGTCGCCGACGATGTGGATGCCATCCGCCAGCAGCTTCTGCAACTGCTCGACACCCCAGCCACAGACCGGGCCAGCCGCAATGCCTGGTTCCTCGAGCGGCTGTCGCGCCTGGGCGATGACTGCCCGCAACTGGATGCCGCCGCCGTGCGCGCCCTCTATCAAGGAGAAGCCAAATGAACCGTGCCTCGAACTGGCTGCCGGGCCTGGCCGGCGGCCAAGCGTTGCCTGGCTACCCCGCGTCGCTGCAGGTGATCGACGGCGAACTGGACAACCGCCTGGCCCGCTTCATTGCTGTGGTGCCGGATGCGCACAACCCGTTCCCCCGGGCCCGCGCGGGTGAAGTAGGCCTGCTGGAAGGCTGGGGGTTGGCCAAGGCGGTGAGCGAGGCGGTCGAGGCCGACCGCCACGGCGAGAAGCGCGCGATTGTCGCGGTCATCGATGTGCCGAGCCAGGCCTATGGCCGCCGCGAAGAAGCGTTGGGCATTCACCAGGCTCTGGCCGGTGCGGTGCAGGCGTATGCCCAGGCGCGCCTGGCCGGGCACCCGGTGATTGGCTTGCTGGTCGGCAAGGCGATGTCGGGTGCCTTTCTGGCGCATGGTTATCAAGCCCAGCGTCTGATCGCGTTGGATGACGCTGGGGTGATGGTGCATGCCATGGGCAAGGCCGCCGCCGCGCGCATTACCCTGCGCAGCGTCGAAGCGCTGGAAGCCCTGGCCGCTGAAGTGCCGCCGATGGCTTACGACCTCGACAGCTATGCCTCGCTGGGTTTGCTGTGGCGACGCCTTGGCGTGGACAACGCCGAGACACCAAGCGCCGACGACCTGGCTCGGGTGCGTACGTGCCTGGCCGACGCTGTGCGCGATATCGGCAGCTCGACCGACCTGTCATCGCGGCTGACGGGCGAGAAC
>NZ_JANIAG010000188.1:0-10555 GCF_028682155.1 Pseudomonas sp. 39004 | reverse complement strand
CGTTAATGAGGAGAAATTCCCGCTTGGATGTTGCGCTAAAGCGAGAAAAAACCTTTTGCGTCTAGCTTGCCTTCATGGAAAGCCCGTAATAGACAGGCTTGCTCTTTGCAGAAATTTGGATAATGAAGCGCTATCTGCCTTGCTCCCGCATGTTGTGGCGCTTTACGGTCGTTAAAGGCTGGCACAGTGACTGCTCGGCAGCGGCTATCGCCGACGCCGATATTGGGCGAGTTGATTAAACCGCCCCATGGCTACATCATCTCTATCGCCAGGCAGTGATTGGAGGCATTTGTCGAGACTGTGGCGCTGTCGTGCATCCACGGCCGGCTGACATACTCGCTTTTACTGGTGTTTTGGGGCAGGTGATTTGCTTGTTTTGATTCCGCTGGCCAATCGATGCCCATGCTTGCCACGCCGGACGGCAAGGTACTGCTATCAAGCTTTGCGGACGAACGCATGAAATGAAAAAAGCCACCTAAGCCGCTGGGGCAAAAGTGGCTTTTTTCCCTATCAACACGCCCCACTGTCGGGTATCAGGTTTGCCCCCAGCACGCCGGCAATCGCACAGCGTTCGTCGTTGTCGGAGCTGTCACCACTAATACCGATAGCGCCGATGACCTCCCCTGCCCCGTTACGCACCAGCACCCCGCCGGGCACCGGAACCATGTTGCCGCCGGCCAAGTCACTCAATGCATTGAAGAATGCAGGTAGCGCGGCAGCACGACGGGCAAGTTCGCGGCCGCCCAAGCCCATGCCAAGCACTGAGGCGGCCTTGCCCGACGCGATTTGCGGACGCAGCAGGCTGGCGCGCTCGTCGCGTTTGAGCGCCAGCAGGTGACCACCGGCATCCAGTACCGCAGCACAAAGTGGCTGCAAGGCTAACCGCCGGCCCTCTGCCAGCGCCGTGTCGACCATCCGCGACGCCAGTTCCAGGGTGAGCTTATTCATGCCGGCCTACCTCCTGCTCTGGTGCAGATCCAGGTGTGCTGCGCTTACCCATTTCCATAGCCCGTTGCCGGGTGTGAAGTTCGGCCCATTTCACCGTGTTGAAGTCACTGACCTTGTAGGGATCGTAGCCCGGTACCTGGGCCTCCACGCGATGCCCGCCTAGGTACACGTCATGTATGCGCTCGCGCTCCTGAAGAATCGAGACGTTCTGCAGTGGTGAGCCATCGACACAGATGAAGTCGGCCCGACGGCCCACCTCGATGGCGCCCACCTGCTGCGACACGGGCATCATCCGCGCGGCAACCGAGGTTGCCGCGCGCAATGCCTGGGCAGGGCTGAAACCCAACCAGTCGACAAAAATCTCGATTTCACGGGCGTGCCATTCACCGTAGGGGGTGATCGCAAAACCGCTGTCACTGCCGGTCATGAACGGTACGCCGGCTTCCCGAGCGCGGCGCAAGTTCCGACAACCCACCTCGATCACACGGCGCTGCATCGCAGCGTAACCACAGCGGGTCGAAGGCTCGTAATCCTCGGCAAATTCGACGTTGTTGGCGAGCATGGTGAAGGTCGGAGCGAGGTGACTACCCGATTCGAGTATCGCCTCGATGCAGGCATCGTCCAGGAAAAAACCGTGGAAGATCACGTCCACCCCCGCCTTCGCCGCATACAGCACCGCTTCGCGGCCATAGGCATGCACGGCGACTTTTTTTCCGAGGCGATGGATTTCCTCGACCATCGCGCGGGTTTCGTCCTGGGTGAACGCGGCGATATGTTCCCCGTTGGGACGCATGTGCGGGCCGTCCATAGCAATCTTGATCAGGTCCACGCCGTCCTTGGCCTGGCGACGGATTTCCGCAATCTGCTCGTCGCGGGTAGCGCACAGGCGGCCAGAGAAATACTCAGGCGTACCGACCCAGCTGGGGAACCAGTCGTTCAGGCTCTGCCGGTTGGCGATCACATTGCTGCTGGCGGCAATGCGCGGGCCGGTGAACATACCGGCATTGATAGCGTTGCGTACGGCAATGCTGCAATGCCCGGCGTCACCCGGCACTACCACCGAGGTGTAGCCGGCGGCCAGTACATGCTGCGTAAAAAACAGACCGCGCAGGGCACGAAATTCCGGAGAGACGTGCAGGTCTATGTCTTCCTCGCTTTTTGCGTTGCCGAACACCAGATGGGTGTGGACATCCACCAGCCCGGGCATGACGAAGTGTCCGCCAGTGTCAATCACGCGTTCGCCAGGCAATGGCTGCGGAGCGCTCTGGCGAGGGCCGACATGGGTGAACACACCCTTTTCGATGATCAGCACCTGGTCGTGGCGAGCCTGGTCCTCAAGCCCAGTAAAGAGCGTTTGGCAGTGAACGTGGAGTCTGGGCATGGCGGTCTGTCCTGTTGTTGTCGTGCCAATACGGTATTGGGCAGCCGATGCCTGAGGAAGTGAAGTTTCCTGCTGGCCGGCCATGACAGAAATTGATACCGCCGTGGTCAGCCCGCCACCTCCGTCAACAACTGGCGCAGCCAGACCAGCGCCGGGTCACCGTCCTGGTAGGCGTGCCATTGCATCACCTGCAGAGTGGCGGGAATGGCTAGTGGTGGTGGCAGCAGGCGCAGAGGAAAGCGCTGCGCGTAGAGGTGCGCCAAGCGACTGTGCAGGGTCGATAGGCAGGGGCCGCCAACGATAAACTCCGGTATCAACCCGAACTGGTCCACAGCCACAGCCACTCGCCGCGCCAGCCCCTGGCTTGCGATAAATTCCGCTTCCATGCTGCCCTGGGCGCCTGGGCCGGTCTCGCGAACAACATGTGGCGCTGCCAGGTAATGCTCCAGCGTGAGGCCGTCCATCAGGGCGCAGTTATCCCTGCAAGCAATGACGCTGAAGCTGTCTTCGAACAACGGTTGCTGCGGATGACGCGCCGAGCCATGGGCAAGCGGCAGAATCACCAGGTCGCAGTGCCGGTGCTCCAGGGCCTCATCCACCAGGCTGCCCGGCTCGGCTCCCCTTGGCGGCACCAGCGTGAGAAGTTGCAAGTCGGCCTGGGGCGCAAGGCTGGCCAACCGTCGCCTCAGCGCCGGCATGAGCACCGCAATAACATAATCCGACGCGATGATGCGGAACTTGCGCCGCGCCGCTCCCGGGTCGAAGCTTGCATTGGCGAAGGCAATGCCCCGCGCGCTTTCCAGTACCTGGTCGATACATGGGTGCAGTGACTGCATCAGCGCCGTGGGCAGCATGGCGCCGCCCACGAGGACAAATAGCGGATCGTTAAAATGCTCCCGCAGCCGACCCAGGGCCGCGCTGACCGCTGACTGGGTCAGGTGCAGGCGCACCGCGGCGCGAGTGACGTGCTGTTCGACGAACAAGGCGTCCAGCACCACCAGCAGGTTCAGGTCTAATCCATGGAAGCGCACGCAATAGCCTCATCGTTTGCCCGAGGGCCACCCTCCTCCAGCCATACGTTTCCCGAAACGTCGACCATTACCATCAGTGCTTGCAGTGACTGGCCCAGGCAGGGACCGAGCACGCAGGAGCCGTTGTCGGGTTGAAACAGCGCGCCATGAGCAAAGCAGACAATGTGTCGGCCATCGCCGGACATAAAGCGATCCTTGCGGTACTGCATGGCCACGTCCAGGTGCGGACACAGGTTTCGATAGACGCGCACCTGGCCACGCCAGCGCAACGCAAGCACGGTGTCACGCCCCTGGCCCCAGGGGTCGAACCCACGGGCAAGGCCTTCCTGCAACTGCTCGTCGCGGCAGAGCAATGTCAAATCCTGGGACACGCAGACCTCGATAACTCAGGGGGTGAACGCGTAACCAGCGGAATAGCCGCCACGGCTAGCAGTTTCAGATCGGTTCGGCGGTCAGCTTGAGCATCGCCTTGGTCAGTCCGATGCGATCGAACGTCGCGTCACGGGCCATTTCCCTCTCCCCGGCCATGATCGAGTTATCGCTGATGTACTTGCAGCGCTCAAAACGGCGCGTCATGAAACGCTGAAGCCGCTCTTGTACCGAACCATTGGCGCGCAGTTCCAGGCTCAGAACCAACGCGTCCTCGATTGCCATCCCGGCGCCCTGCCCCAGATGCGGCGTGGTTGCATGAGCCGCGTCGCCAATCAGCAGAACACGACCTTTGAACCAAGGTTCGTCGACGAACACCACTTCCATGGGTTTGTAGACCACCTGGCTGCTGTCGGTAATCTGCTCGCGCAACTCGCCCACCAGGCCTGCGATCTTACTGATGCGGTCACGCATCAGTTCGGCCAACTGTGCCGGCTCATAGCGCGGGTTACCCGGCTCGTGGGAGGTGGAGAACATGTACATCAGGTCGTCGGACAGCGGTACCAGGCCGGCGTTACCCTCTGCGCCGACATAGCTCGCCAGATGATCAATGGAAGGATGTCGAGCAAAATTGTAGCGCCACACGGCCTGCCCGGTGAAACGCGGCTTGTAGGTGTCGCCAAAGAGCATGCCGCGAAGCTTCGAGTAAACGCCGTCGGCCCCCACAACCAAGTCGTAGCGACCAGCGCTGCCATCGGTGAAGCTCACATCTACGCCGGCCGCGTCTTGCTGGAAGGATTCTACCGACAAGCCAAGGCGTACCTGGGTGCCAAGGTCGATCGCAGTGGTGCTCAGCACCTGGTGCAGAGACAGGCGCGAGATACCGACGTTGGCGGGATAATCCGGGCCGGCCAAGCGCTGGCCCGGGATGCGTACCAGGGCATTGCCCTGCAGATCGTAGATGCCAACGTCCTCGAAGGCGTAGGCCGCTTCGAGGTAGTCGTCGAGCACGCCGAGACGGGCCATCTCTCGCACCACGTTGCTCTGCTGAATGATGCCGACGCCATAGACGGTCCACTCGGACTTGATTTCCACCAGGTCCACCGCAACGCCCTGGCGGCGTAATGCGATGGCTGCGCAGAGGCCACCAATCCCGCCGCCGACCACGAGTACCTTGCTGATATCGCTCATGAATGAATCCTTGTTCTTGTTGTGGGAGCGCAAGGGTGATCGCGAGCGTGATGACCCGAGCATAAACAGTGTTTTGAGCGGGACCACGCCAGCGCTGCTGGGTAGCACAACAGCAGAGAGGTCCTTGAGGGCACAGGCTAGGAAGGCAGGAACAATTTGACTAATCGTTAGTCGGGATGCAGGGTATCGCGAAAATAAATACAACAAGAGATGCCCGTAATGCGCTTCAAACACCTGGATTTGAACCTCCTGGTGGCGCTGGATGTACTGCTCGAAGAGCAGAACATCACCCGTGCCGCCGCCCGCCTGCACATGACCCAATCGGCCACCAGCGGTGTACTCGGACGCCTGCGTACCTACTTCGAAGATGACCTGCTGGTGCAGGTGGGCCGCAAGATGATGCCCACCCCGCTGGCAAAGGAACTGGCATTGCCGGTTCGCGACGTACTGCTGAAAATCCAGACCTCCATCACCGCCAAACCGGTGCACGACATCTCCGGGAGTAAACGTCACTTCCGCATCATGGCCTCGGACTATCTGATCAGCGTGCTGTTCGCCGAGGCGATCCGCGAGATCAACCACGAAGCCCCGAACATCACCTTCGAACTCATCAGCCCCGGCCAGACCGCCATGGAAATGCTCATGCGTGGCGAAGTGGACCTGATGATCGCGCCAGAGCACTTCATCGTGAAGGAGCACCCCTCACAGCTCTTGTTCGACGAACAGCACGTCTGCGTGGTGTGCGCCGAGAACCACAGCATCGGCGAGCGTCTGACACTGGAACGCTACCTTGAGCTAGGGCATGTCGGCGTCGCCTTCGGGCGCAGCCGCACGCCCGGCATAGAGGAGTGGTTCATGAGCCAGTACGGCTGCAAACGCCGCGTGGAAGTCATCACCCACGACTTCAACACCTTGGCGCAACTGGTCATCGGCACCCAACGCATCGCCACCATGCACAGCCGCCTGGCGCGGCTCTATGCACGCAACCTGCCGCTGCGCATCCTGCCGCCGCCGGTGGAGCTGCCGGCCATGCAGGAATACATGAGTTGGCATCGCAGCCTGGATCGTGACCCCATGCTGCGCTGGCTGCGCGAAAAGCTGACGGAGATGGTCAACCGCCCAGAGTCTGCCGTTACCGCTTGAGCTCCTCGGCATCCGGCGTCCCGCTACGGAACGCGCCCACCGCATGGGTCAGATTGGCACTCAACCGCTGCAGGCTGCCCGAGGCCTCTTCCAGACGGCAGCAGTCTTCAGCGTTCTGCTCCACCACCTGGCTGACCTGACCCACCGCCGCGTCCACCTGCTGGGCCATGTTGTGCTGAGTGGCGGCCGTGTGGGCGATGCTCCGGCTGGTGTGTTCGAGGCGCTCCATCGACGCGCTGACCGCGGCCAACACATCGCTGGCATGGCCGCTGAGCGCCACGCCCTCCCCGGTCAGTTTGTGGCTGCCGCGCAAGCTTGCGGCGGTGTCACAGGTCAGTTGCGTCAGGCGCTGGATCATCGCGTCGATTTCACCGGTGGAATTGCGCGTGCGGCTGGCCAGCGCCCGCACTTCGTCCGCCACTACGGAGAAACCACGGCCATGTTCGCCGGCACGGGCCGCCTCGATGGCCGCGTTGAGGGCCAGCAGGTTGGTCTGCTCGGCCACGGCGTTGATTACGTCCAGCACGGCGGTGATGCCCTCGCTTTGGCTTTGCAGCACCTGCATGGACGCGGCGCTGGCGGACATTTCACGCGACAGGCGCTGTAGGCTGTCACGGGTCTGGCGCACCAGACTGTCGCCTTGGCGAGCCAGCAGGCCGGCTTCGGCCAGCGCCACCTGGCTGCCGTCCAGCTGGGCATTGGCCTCGGCGGCCGCAGCGCTCATGCGCTGCACTGTGTCCACCACCTGGTCGGTCTGCCGACGCTGCGCGCGTACCCCCTGCCCAGTACGTTCCACCATGCTGGCCAGGGAGCCGGCCGCGCCATCGAGTTGCGTCACCTGCGCGCCAATGCGCCCCACCAGCGACCGCAATGCCTCTAGCATCATACCGATGGCATCACTCAGACGGCCCAGTTCGTCGGAACGCCTTGAAGGCGCCAGCCGTTCCCCCAGGTCTCCGGCCGCCACTCGCTGGGCCTGGCCAAGCATCCGGCGTAGCGGCACGACGATGGCGCGGCGAATCCCCAGGCAGGCGCTGACGCTAAACAGCAGTGCCAGCAGCACCATGGCCGCCAGTTGCAGGTCAAGGCGCTGACGCGAAGCGGCATTGGCGTTGTCTCGCTGTGCCCGCTCTGCCTCCAACAGGCTCGTCACCTTGTCAGCCGACGCCGCCATGTTCGACTGGGCGAGGACAGCCGACTCGCCGCTGACCGCGAAGCGGCGAAAGGCCAGGCGGTATTCCTCCAGTGCCTGGCCTGCTTCATCTAGGGTCTGGCGCTGTTCGCCGTCCAGGCGCGACGCCAGGTTGACCAATGCGGTGCCCATTTCGTTGCTGCGATTCTCCCAATCGTCGCGGTAGCGCTTCTGGGCATCCAGGGTGAAGTACAGCTCACTGTCCCGTAGGTTGGCCAGGCGCTCGCGCAGACTTGCCGCCTCTTCCAGCAATTGCATCTGCTGCGCGACGGGTGCTGCACCGCCTTCAAGGCCCTGGTTGATGTCGTCTAACTGATCGAGAAACAACCCACTGAAACGCTGCCCGGTACCTTGCGCCTGCGCCTGCATGCGCAAACGCGCCTCGACCGCTTCGCGCCGTGCGCCGGCATAGACTCGAAAGGCTTCCAGGTACTCTGCAACATTGGTTTCCAATGCATGGCGCAAGCTGGCGCCCGGTTGTGCACCGGGCAGTTCCGCAAGCAGGCGCCGCAAGCTGTCCTCGACCTGCTCGGCCGCCGCTGGTGAGGCGCGCAGGCCAAAGTCCTTCTCCTCCAGCCGCGCCTGGGCCAGGCGGCCCTGCAAGCGATCGAGACTGCGCAACTGTTGCGCGTCGGACTGCGTTGCCCGCACCGCATGCATCGCAGTGAGCGCCATGGCCAAGGAGCAGATCAACACCAGGCCGAAACCCAGCGACAGCTTGCCGCCGACGCTCAGAGGGCCCAGCCAGCGGGGCAACGCACCGGTCGAAACGTCATGGGTTTGCGTGGTGAAAGGCATGGGGAACCTCCTGGTGGGTGGGGCGCAGCGCGCAGCCGCGTACCCTAACCAGCCCCGGATTCGCCAACCAATCGATACTGACAATGCGTGCCATCAGCGTTCGCCATGCCTGCCGTCGTGGCGGCACGCCAGGTATCTCGCAATCCGATAGCTGGCATCCGAACAAGCGATTTGTCCAATCCTTTGGCCCATGCGAGCTTGCGCAAGCTGCCCCAAGGGGTGGCCGACGCCCGCGCCACTGCCTGATGCGGGAGCGTTCACACCGGGTTGCCCGACTTGAGCCCTGCCGATCTGCGAACAGCGCCTCGGGCGATAGCCCTGGCTATGCAGGGTCGATGGCGGCCAGGACCAGAAGAAGGAAAAACAACAATATGTTCCGCTATTTTCCCACCAACTACGTTTGGAACCTCTCGGTAAACCTTGCTATCGAGATGGGCGCGCGCATCGGTGAAATCGTCGAAATGTGCGAACCGCTTCAGGAAGCCGCCAAGCAACCTGACGCCGCCGGAACCCGTGCCTTTCGAGAAGCCTGGTCGAAGACGGCCGACAAACTCTGTGACCTGGCCCGCGAGGACGAAGAGAAAGGCCGCCTGCTTTCAGCCGGCGAAAAGTACAATCGTGCCGCAACCTATTACCTCACAGGTGAACGCCTGCAAGCTCACGGCGCCCCAGGTCGCATGGAGCTTTACCAGCGCTTCCTCGACACCTTCGCCCGCGGCATCGCGCTCTCCGGCGAGAACTGCGAGCGGGTCGAGATCCCCTATGAGGGCAAAGTCATTTCCGGGCTATTCATCCGTGCCGAAGGCGTACAGGGGCCGACGCCTCTACTGCTGCAACTCAACGGCCTGGATTCCACGAAAGAAATGAAATACCGGGTTGGCCTGCCGGCCTGGCTCGCCAAGCGGGGCGTGTCATCGCTGGTGATCGACCAGCCGGGCACCGGCGAAGCGCTGCGCCTGCACGACCTGAAAGCCCGTTATGACGCCGAGCATTGGGGCAGCCGCGTGTTCGACTGGCTGGAAACCCGTGAGGATGTGGACGCCAAGCGCATCGGCTGCGAAGGCGTGTCGCTGGGCGGCTACTACTGCCCGCGTGTGGTGGCTTTCGAGCCGCGGTTTGCCTGTGGCGTGGTGTGGGGCGCCAACCACGACTGGCGCGACGTGCAAAAGCGCCGCCTGGAACGCGAAGGCAGCTTCCCGGTGCCGCATTACTGGGAGCACGTGCGCTGGGTCTGGGGCGGCAAGAACATCGATGAATTCATGACCATCGCCGAAAACGTCCACCTGGACGGCGTGGTGGAGCGGATCAAGGTGCCGTTCCTGGTCACCCATGGCGAGCAGGATTCACAGATCCCGCTCAAATGGGCCCACCGCACCTACGAACAATTGGTCAATAGCCCCAAGCGCGAACTGAAGATTTTCACCCCGCGCGAAGGCGGTGTGCAGCACTCCAGCTTCGATAACTCCATTAACGCCGGCCAGTACATCGCCGACTGGGTCGCCGAAAACCTCGGTGGTCGTACCGCCTGATAGACGAGAAGAGAAACCGACCATGAAGATCATCGGACCTGATTACCTTGTGTTCGGCGTCGACAACGTCGACGCCTGCGTGCAATACCTCACCGACTACGGTTTGAAGCCGGGAAAGCTGGACGAAGCCGGCGGCTACCTCGAGGCCCTGGACGGCACCGGCATTGAAATTCGCCACCGCGACGACCCACGCCTGCCCAAGGCCATGGAGACCGCGAACACCCTGCGCGAAACCGTTTACGGCGTAGCCGACGAAGCCACCCTGCAGGCCATCGAGGCCGAACTCTCCAAAGACCGCACCGTAGTGCGGGGGGAAGACGGCGTGTTGCGCGTGGTGGACGACATGGGCTTCGCCCTGGGTTTTCGCATCACCCTGCGCCGCCCCTTGGCAATGCCTGGCGAGATAAGCAACGCCCCCGGCGCGGAGCTGGGCCGCGCCATCAACTCGCTGGGCGCCAGCGACGACATGCCGGCTTTGCCACGCAGCCTGTCGCATGTGGTCTATTTCGTGCCTGACCACGCTAAGGCAGAGGCGTTCTACACCCGCCTGGGCTTTGTATGCACCGACCGCTTCGTCGACACCGGTCCCTTCCTGCGCCCGGCTGGCACCCAGGACCACCACACCCTGTTCCTGATCCAGACGCCGCCGTTCATGAAAGGTATCGAACACTTCACCTTCCACATGGGCGGCCCAACCGAGGTGATGATTGCCGGTACCCGCTTCGTCGAGAAAGGCTATGAGTCGTTCTGGGGGCCAGGGCGTCACCAGCTGGGGTCCAACTGGTTCTGGTACTTCAACAGCCCCATGGGCTGCCACGTGGAATACGACGCCGACATGGACCTGCATGACGAGCGCTGGACCGCGCGGATTGCAGCCCCCGGTGCCGACAACTCGCAGTACTTCCTCTTTCACTACCAGGAAAAATGGGCCCCTGGCGGCCCGCCACCCAAGCATTGAGGGTGGGTGGCTCCA
>NZ_JANIAG010000187.1:0-10568 GCF_028682155.1 Pseudomonas sp. 39004 | reverse complement strand
GGATTGAAAATCCTCGTGTCGGCGGTTCGACTCCGTCTCTGGGCACCACCTTCAGCTTCTGGTGGTTGCAAAGTTACCCGAAGCGACAACAAGAAACCCGCCAAGTGCGGGTTTTTTGTTGTCTGCGATTTTTGTGTCTATCAGGATCGGGGGCTGGTGCAGCGCCCTGTATTACCGATCCTCTGGTGCCTACCCTGAGACCTGGGCAGGTACAACCTCAGCATGTAACCGCACCCCAAGAGCCGCCATGACTTTCATGATAGTGGCCAAACTGGGGTTACCCTCTGCAGACAGTGCTTTGTACAACCCTTCACGGGTCAGGCCAGTGTCGCGCGCTAGCTGAGCCATGCCTCGCGCTCGCGCTATGTCACCCAGCGCTGCGGCAAGCAATGCAGGGTCATTTTCCTCAAGACATGCCTCGAGGTACAAGACCATGTCCTTCTCGGATTTCAAGTGGTCTACGACGTCCCACTTGCTTAGTTTGATGTCTGTCATGGCAACCTCCTAAAGATTGCGTGCCAGCTTGAGTGCTGACTTGATGTCCGCGGCCTGGCTAGCCTTGTCACCTCCCGCCAAGAGAATGATTACCTCATAGCCGCGCTGAACGAAATACACCCGATAACCTGGACCGTAGTCAATCCGAAGCTCGGATACTCCCTCACCTACCGGCTTACAATCACCCAATACTCCCAGCTCGATTCGACGCAATCGAATATTGATACGAGCTGCGCTCGATCATCACGCAGGGCAGAGAACCACCTTCTGTACCTATCGGTTTGAATTAGTGTGTGCATGGCGAAAATGTAAACCACAGTTAACACTACATCAATTTACACTTGTTTCAAGCTGTTTATACGAACGCTGCCGCCTTCACTCAGCTTGACCAACATCAAAAAGCCACCAATCGCTCACCCTTAAAATGCCAGGTGGACATTCGACTACCCGCAAGGACTTCCATGAGCGAAGAATCCACCCTCCTGCTCCCCGCCCCCAGCGAACCCACCCCCACTGCGCCGCGCCCGCGCCGGCCACGTCAGCGCAAGCCCGAACCCGCGATTACCCGTATCAGCCAGCAACCCGCCGCACTTGAAGTGGCCACGGCACCCAAAGGCAGCAACGAAGACAGCACCCGCGCACGCTTGCCTGCCAGCTACCCGTATCGCACCCGCCTGCACCGCCAGGAATACGAGAAGACCAAGCATGCCCTGCAGATCGAACTGCTGAAGGTGCAGAGCTGGGTAAAAGAAACCGGCCAGCGCGTGGTGATCCTGTTCGAAGGCCGCGACGCGGCGGGCAAAGGCGGCACCATCAAGCGTTTCATGGAGCACCTCAACCCGCGCGGCGCGCGGATCGTCGCGCTGGAGAAGCCTTCCGAACAAGAGAAAGGCCAGTGGTACTTCCAGCGCTACATCCAGCACCTGCCAACGGCGGGTGAAATGGTCTTCTTCGACCGCTCCTGGTACAACCGCGCCGGGGTCGAGAAGGTGATGGACTTCTGCACCCCGCTGCAGTACCTGGAGTTCATGCGCCAGGCGCCAGACCTTGAGCGCATGCTGTGCAACAGCGGCATTCTGCTGTTCAAGTACTGGTTCTCGGTGAACCGCGAGGAACAGCTACGGCGCTTCATCTCGCGCCGCGACGACCCGCTGAAGCACTGGAAGCTGTCGCCCATCGACATCAAGTCGCTGGATAAATGGGACGACTACACCGCAGCCAAGGAGGCGATGTTCTTCCATACCGATACGGCCGATGCGCCATGGACGGTGATCAAGTCCGATGACAAGAAGCGCGCACGCATCAACTGCATCCGCCACTTCCTGCATTCGCTGGATTACCCGGGCAAGGACTCGGCTGTGGCACATGCCCCGGACCCCATGCTGGTAGGGCGCGCATCACGCGACTTCGAAGAGGACGAGGCGCCAGCCACCGCCCACTGAAAGGGGCAATCAGAAGTTGGCCATGGCGCTGCAGTATTCAGCCTTGGTGGTCTTTACCGGCTGCTCTACACCCAGCTGGCGCAGCTCGACGCCACAGGCGTTGTAGCCGCGCACCACCACTTCGTAGTCGGCGCCTTTTTGCGGCACGAAATAGAACATGCCCAGGCAGTTGGTGACGCTGTTGTAGCTACTGCGCCCGCCGTCGAGAAAGTGCAAGGTGAACGGTTTGCCGGCCGGCACCAGCACTTCGCTGACCGCATCGCCCGCCGCCACAGGGGCGCTGGCAGGCATGCCCAGGGTTTCGCCATTGCGGTCGGCGAAGCCCTCCTTGGGCACTGCAATCACCCCTGCCCCGGGGCTGTACCAGTCGACGCAATCCTTGCCCGGCACAGCGCGCACCATGCCATCGGCAATCACCCGCAGGCGTGCGGTATCGCCCGACGTCGGCGAGCCATACGGGGTATTGAACGACTTGACGGCGGCAATGTTGCCGCAGCCGGACAGCGCCACAGCCAGCAGGCCAAGCGAGATCGCTGTTTTCATCCGTGAATTCCTCATGAGTGGGTACCGGACATCCGGCAACCTGCCTAGGACCCTCGCTTGCCGCTTGGGTTTCGCAGGCAAGTACGATTCAATACGCGCACTTTTTCAGGCACCCCCAAGGACCTACCCATGGCCACCACTACCAAGCAACAGAAACGCGCCAAACGCGCCGCCAACAAGGCCAAGCAGAACCGCATGGTGCGCAGCGGCCAGACGGTCAAGGCCAGCGCCGGTGACAGCGCCAGCATCGAGCAGGTGTTCAACAAGGCCATGGAGTCGGACAGCTACAAAGAGCTGTTCGACAAAATGAAGGTGGCACAGGAAACCAGCCTGGTCGCGATGATCTCGGTATTCCTGGTCGACCCGCTGCTGACCCTGGTACTCAAAGGCCACAAGGAAGAGCACGCCACCGACTACATCGTGCTGGTGTTCACCGCCTACCGCACCTGGCTCGATGGCGCCGACGAAGACACCACCATGGCCTGGCTGGAAAGCGACGCGTTCCAGGAAGCCTATATCACCGCTTCCGAAGTGGTCGCCAAGCAACAGCAGAAGCTGTACGGCTGACCAGCGAAAAGGCCAGACAAACAAAAAGGCCGCACCCAACACAGGGCGCGGCCTTTTCATTCATAGCAGCGCAGGTCAGTTATCCAGCGCCACCCGCCCTGCCGCTTCGCGCTTGCGATGCACCAGCAGCCCAGCGGCCACCACACCAATGCTCAGCAAGGCCGTCGCGATGATCTCGGCACGGTGATCTTCACGCAGCCCCATCACCACCAGCACGGCAATGATGAAGGCAATGGTCGCCCAGGTCAGGCCCGGGAACAGCCACATCTTGAAGTCGATCTTCTCGCCACGCGCTTCACGCTGGCTGCGCATGCGCAGTTGCGAAATAGCGATCACCAGGTACACCAGCAGCGCGATGGCGCCGGAGCTGGCCAGCAGGAACTCGAACACCTGGGCCGGCGCAACGAAGTTGGCGAACACGCACAGGAAGGCCGCTGCAGTGGACAACAGTACCGCCCAGTGCGGGGTGCCCGCCTTGGTGGTGCGCTGTGCAACAGCCGGCGCATCGCCACGTTTGCTCAGCGAGAACAGCATGCGCGAAGAGGTGTACAGCGCCGAGTTGAGGCAGCTGGTCACGGCGATCAGCACGACGATGTCGACGATCAGCTTGGCATTCGGCACGCCGATGCGGCTCAGCACGGTCTGGTATGAACCCAGTTCCGCCAAGGCCGGGTCGTTCCACGGCACCAGCGCCACGACCAGGAAGATCGACACCAGGTAGAACAGACAGATACGCCAGATCACCGAGTTGGTGGCGCGGCTGATCTGCTTGCCCGGGTCCTTGGACTCGGCAGCGGCGATGGTGACGATTTCGGTGCCCATGAACGAGAACATGGTGGTCAGCATGGCGGCCAGCACCGCGCCCAGGCCATTGGGCATGAAGCCCTGGGTGTCGAACAGGTGGCTGACACCGCTCACCTGGCTGCCCGGCGCCAGGCCGAACATGGCCACGCAGCCCACCACGATGAAGCCGATGATCGCCAGCACCTTGAGCAGGGCGAACCAGAATTCGAACTCGCCGTAGTTCTTCACGCTGCACAAGTTGGTCAGGGTCAGCACCAGCGTGATGATCAAGGAGAAGACCCACAGATCAACAGCTGGGAACCAGGCATGCAGAATGGCTGCGGCCGCGTTGGCTTCCAGCGGGATCACCAGCACCCAGAACCACCAGTACAGCCAGCCGATGGTGAAGCCGGCCCAACGCCCGATGGCGCGGTCGGCATACGTCGAGAAGGAGCCCGTGTCAGGCGAGGCAATGGCCACTTCGCCCAGCATGCGCATGACCAGCACCACCAGCGTACCGGCAGCCGCGTAGGCCATCAGTACGGCAGGCCCTGCGGCCGCAATGGCGTGGCCGGAACCCACGAACAGACCGGCGCCAATTACGCCAGCGATGGACAGCATGGTGACATGCCGCGATTTGAGCCCCTGAGCGAGGTCGTTGGAATTGTTACCGCTCATAAAACTACCTTTGTAAGGAGTGGACCACGCCGACTACGGGAACGAAGCGCGCCTGGGGTTGTTTAGGCGTCGCTGCAATCGGCGGTTTCCCAGTGGCAATAAGCGAGCCAGTTGCTGAATGCATTCGTCAGAAATCTTTGGCAACCCTTAAGGATGCGGCTTGCAGGGCTTTCGGCCATGCTTTGACCGAAAGGTCGCCAAAACCGCCTGCCGAGTCGGGATTACGGAAATACCCACTTACAAACGCACCAAAGGTGCTCCCAGGTAACACCTTTGCACCGTTGCAATGCAAAAAAGTACAACCTCAAGGTACAACCCATTACCCACGTTCACCCTTTTGCAGGTAAACCGATTACCAGCCCTGTGCCGGCGGGTTTACCCGCGAATGGTCCAAAACCGCTTCCAAGAGCGGGCCAAAGCTGGCACCATCGCGCCTTTTTTCATCAAGGCTCTGGTGTTGGGCTAGACCTTCGCGGTCATCCTCGCGACGTTGCACTGCAGCGATGCGACAATCTGCCCCGACAGCGACCCGAGCCCCTAGCGACCCTGTTGGCCGCCTAATGCCGCTATGCTAGCTTGGCGCACGCCAGGAAGGCCGCCAACAGCTGGGAACGCACCCGAACACATGAGGACCGCACATGGCCCAGGCCACGCCCGCGCTGGAAATCCGCAATCTGCACAAACGCTACGGCGAGCAGGAAATTCTCAAGGGCATTTCGCTGACCGCGCGCGATGGTGACGTGATCTCCATCCTGGGGTCGTCCGGTTCCGGCAAGTCCACGTTGCTGCGCTGCATAAACCTGCTCGAAAACCCGCACCAGGGCGAAATCCTGGTCGCCGGCGAATCGCTCAAGCTCAAGGCCGCCAAAAACGGTGACCTGATCGCCGCAGACAACCGCCAGATCAACCGCCTGCGCAGCGAGATCGGCTTCGTCTTCCAGAACTTCAACCTGTGGCCGCACATGTCGATCCTCGACAACATCATCGAGGCGCCGCGCCGCGTGCTCGGCCAAAGCAAGGCCGAGGCTATCGAAGCCGCAGAAGCCTTGCTGAACAAGGTTGGCATCTACGACAAGCGCCACAGCTACCCCGCCCAGCTTTCCGGTGGCCAGCAACAGCGCGCCGCCATTGCCCGTACCTTGGCCATGAGGCCCAAGGTCATCCTGTTCGACGAGCCGACCTCGGCGCTCGATCCGGAAATGGTCCAGGAAGTGCTAAACGTTATCCGCGCATTGGCCGAAGAAGGCCGTACCATGCTGCTGGTGACGCACGAGATGAACTTTGCCCGCCAGGTGTCCAGTGAAGTGGTCTTCCTGCACCAGGGCCTGGTTGAAGAGCAAGGATCGCCGCAGCAGGTCTTCGAGAACCCGACCTCGGCGCGTTGCAAGCAATTCATGTCCAGCCACCGCTAACGGAGCAACACGAATGCAGACCTATAAGAAATTCCTCCTGGCCGCTGCCGCCACCCTGGTGTTCTCGGCAAATGCCATGGCAGCCGAAAAACTCAAAATGGGCATCGAGGCGGCCTACCCGCCGTTCAACAACAAGGATGCCAGCGGCCAGGTGGTCGGCTTTGACAAAGACATCGGCGACGCACTGTGCGCCAAGATGAAAGTCGAATGCGAAGTGGTCACCTCTGACTGGGACGGCATCATCCCGGCGTTGAACGCCAAGAAGTTCGACTTCCTGATCTCCTCGCTGTCGATCACCGACGAGCGCAAGCAGGCCGTCGACTTCACCGACCCGTACTACTCGAACAAGCAGCAGTTCATCGCACCGAAAAACGTCGACTTCAAGACCGACCGCGCCTCGCTCAAAGGCAAGACCATCGGTACCCAGCGCGCCACCCAGGCCGCGACCTGGCTGGACGACAACGGCGGCATGGACAACGAGTTCAAGGTCAACCTGTACGATGGCCAGGAAAACGCCTACCTGGACCTGACCTCCGGCCGCCTCGACGCCATCCTCGCTGACAAGTACGCCAACTACGACTGGCTGAAGTCTGCCGCTGGCAAAAACTTCGAGTTCAAAGGCGAACCGGTGAACGACAGCGACAAGGTCGGCATTGCCGTACGCAAAGGCGACGATGAGCTGCGCAACAAGCTCAATGCCGCACTGAAGGAAATTGTCGCCGACGGCACCTACAAAAAGATCAACGACAAGTACTTCCCGTTCAGCATCTATTGATTCGCCCCGACCGGCACGCCCTTGCGGCGTGCCGGTCCCTAGAACGACCCTACCCATGAATATCGACCTGCACGGATTCGGTCCGGCCCTGGCGGCTGGCACCTTGATGACCGTAAAACTGGCGCTCTGCGCCTTGCTGCTGGGGCTGGTCCTGGGCCTGCTCGGTGCCCTGGCCAAGACTTCCCCGGTCAAGCCGCTGCAATGGCTTGGCGGCTTCTACTCGACCCTGGTTCGCGGCGTGCCCGAACTGCTCTGGGTCCTGCTTATCTATTTCGGCACCGTCGGCCTGATGAACAGCATCGGCGAAGCGCTCAACATGCCGGGCCTTGAGCTCAGCGCCTTCGCTGCCGGCGTCATCGCCCTCGGCCTGTGCTTCGGCGCCTACGCCACCGAGGTGTTCCGCGGCGCTATCCTGGCGATCCCCAAGGGCCACCGTGAGGCGGGCCTGGCACTGGGCTTGTCCAAGGCGCGCATCCTCTCGCGCATCATCCTGCCGCAGATGTGGCGCATCGCCCTGCCCGGCCTGGGCAACCTGTTCATGATCCTGATGAAGGACACCGCGCTGGTATCGGTCATCGGCCTTGAAGAAATCATGCGCCACGCGCAAATCGGCGTGACCATGACCAAGGAGCCATTCACCTTCTACATGGTTGCGGCCTGCATCTACCTGGGCTTGACCGTCGTCGCCATGACCGGCATGTACTTCATGGAAAAACGCGCCGCTCGCGGCTTTGCGAGGGCCGAACAATGAATTGGGAAGTCATCATCAAATGGCTGCCACGCCTGGCCCAGGGTGCGACCCTGACCCTGGAGCTGGTGGCCATTGCCGTGGTTGCCGGGTTGATCCTGGCCATCCCGCTGGGCATTGCCCGCTCATCGCGGCACTGGTACGTGCGCGCCGTGCCGTTCAGCTACATCTTCTTCTTCCGCGGTACGCCGTTGCTGGTGCAGCTGTTCCTGGTCTACTACGGCCTGGCCCAGTTCGAGGCGGTGCGCAGCAGTGCATTGTGGCCTTACCTGCGCGATCCGTTCTGGTGCACCGTGCTGACCATGACCCTGCACACGGCCGCCTATATCGCCGAGATTCTGCGCGGTGCGCTACAGTCGATCCCCAAGGGTGAGATCGAAGCGGCACGGGCACTGGGCATGTCGCGCGCCAAGACCCTGATCTACATCATGCTGCCGCGCGCCACGCGGATCGGCCTGCCGGCCTACAGCAACGAGGTGATCCTGATGCTCAAGGCCAGCGCGCTGGCCAGTACCGTCACCCTGCTGGAGCTGACCGGCATGGCGCGTACCATCATCGCCCGGACCTACCTGCCGGTGGAGATCTTCTTTGCCGCCGGGGTGTTTTACCTGGTTATCTCGTTTGTCCTGGTACAGGGCTTCAAACTGCTGGAGCGCTGGTTGCGGGTAGACGCCTGCCAAGGGCGCTAGACCTCACCCCCCGTTCCCACAGGCCAACGTCTTCCTGTAGGAGCGGGCTTGCCCGCGAAGGGCTGCAAAGCAGCCCCACCCCCTGCCGACCACAATCATGACCCCACCCCCCATCCCCCACCGCCAGCACCTAAGCGACCGCTTCAAGGCTCTCGACCAATTCCTGATCGAGCACCAGCACCTGTGGAAACCCAGGCCCTTCACCGCGCTGCGCCTGGACTGGGAAGCCGAACACCCCGAACTCTCCGCCCACCTGCGCCAATGCAGCCTGAGCGACGCCGAAGCCGAGCGGGTGACGCAAGGCATGCCCGCCCCCTTCCCCCAACTGGCCCAACAAGCCCAGCAACTCTGCACCCTCGACACACTCCCGGACGCTGGCCTGCCAGCCGCCGCCCACCGCCTCGACGTTGGCGTGCCCGGCCGCAAGTGGCAGCAGATCGAAGCCTTCACCCGCCGGCTGGCCTTCAACGCGCCAACCCGGCACTGGCTGGACTGGTGCTCTGGTAAAGGCCACCTCGGCCGTCGCCTGCTGCAACCCGGCCAGTACCTGACCTGCCTGGAATACGACCCCGAGCTCGTCACCGCGGGCCAGGCGCTGAGCGACCACCACCACCTGCCTGCACACCATATCCATCAGGATGTCATGGCCGCAGACAGCGCCGGCCACCTGGATAGCGACAAGACCGTGGTCGCCCTGCACGCCTGCGGCGACCTGCACGTACGCCTTCTGCACCTGGCAAGTGAACAAGGCTGCCGGCAAATGGCTGTGGCCCCCTGCTGCTACAACCGCATCCAGGGCCAGCAGTACCAGGCTTTATCCACCGCCGCGCAAGCCTCCAGCCTGCACTTGTCGCTGGACGACCTGGGCTTGCCGTTGAGTGAAACCGTCACCGCGGGCGCCCGCGTGCGTCGCCAACGCGACACCTCGATGGCCCGCCGCCTGGGCTTCGATCTGCTGCAACGCCAGCAGCGCCAGTGTGATGATTACCTGCCTACTCCCTCGCTGCCGGTGGCCTGGCTGGACAAGCCTTTCGAGGCGTACTGCCGGGGCCTGGCCGAGCTCAAGCACGTGCCCCTGAGCGGCACCCCCGACTGGGCTGCCCTGGAAGCCGCCGGTTGGCAGCGCCTGGCCGAAGTGCGCAACCTGGAACGTGTGCGCAACCTGTTCCGTCGCCCGCTGGAACTGTGGCTGATACTCGACCGTGCGTTGTTTCTGGAAGAACAGGGTTATGCCGTACGCATCGGGTTGTTCTGTGACTACCCCCTCACCCCGCGCAACATCCTCATCCTGGCAGAACGCGACCGTTAGCCGCAGCACAACCTGTGGATAAGTCTGTGCACAAGCTTTTGATGAATGGTTGGATCCAAGCGCTATTTCAAGCGTTTGGCTTATTCCTTCGTACAGTTCAAGGCCAGCAAAAACAGGCGTTTGCGCAAAGACCAGCGGTGTAGCAGCTCGGCATGCCTTTCGCGCAAGTTGGCAATGCTACTTGTGCATAAACTTTTCTTGTGCGCCCGCTTGGGGCCGCAAAACGGCCCGGTGGGTCAGCGGGATTTGTTCTTGGCCAGCTCGATATCGTTCATCAATGCCTTGGCCATCGCCGTCAGGTAATCGGCCGCACCCAACAGCTTGTGGTCGTCTTCCATATCACCCTCCCTGAGCAGATGCTTGATGTAGCTGAGCAGCACAGAGACCTGTTCATAGGCATCGTCGATCGCAATACCGGGCTGCACCCGCAACAGGCCAACGGGTGGGTCGCCGACTTCCAGAAAGGTTTCCAGGCCGGCTGTGGTGATGGGCTTGGGGCTATCGTTCATGCGATCTCCCCCTCCGCGCTCATGCGTTCACTGGCGTGCTGCAGCAATATCGCTGCCGACTCGGCGGCCTGGGCTGTGTGGGCCAGCCGGCTAAGGTCAGGTTCGCTGGCGTGGGCGCGGCAGTGTTCGTCGATGGTTTGGGCCACAGCGCGGATGAGCTCGCGGGCCTGGGTGAGTGCGTCGTGTGGGGAGATGTCGCTGTGGATAGAGAAGTAGGGAGTGTGGATGAGCGGGCGTGGTGGGTCAGGGACGATCTTGATCATGGCGTAACTCCTTATTCACGGAAGGAACTGCCACTAAATCTTTCTCACGGATTTAGGTGGCAGCCATACGCGGGGTGAGAAACCGAGTGAATAAGGAAAGCCCCGGCCAGACCGAAGTCTGCCCGCGTACAGCCACCATTTGGGTGACGCTCATTCGTGGTCGGGTTCTCACACCCGGTCGCCGAAGCGACCCAGAAACGGTATCCGTGAGGCATTTCCCCGACAACAGCGATACTTCAGCAGCGCGCGTAGGATAGGTCTGAAGCATGCCAACCCCGAAGCACTTGGTTTCAGGTTCAGAAATGCCCTACAGCTGATAACTGCCTTGATTGTAGGAGCGGCCTTGCGTCGCGAA
>NZ_JANIAG010000186.1:0-10663 GCF_028682155.1 Pseudomonas sp. 39004 | reverse complement strand
CCATAAAAAAACCCCGGCACATGGCCGGGGTTTTCGTGTAACAGGCAGCGGTATCAGCGTGCGTAGGTCATCAACACGTCCGCAGCGGTCTGGCTGTCCACCGACATCATCACGCTCAGGGCAGTGACAGTGAGGATGGAGAAGCCGAACACCTTGCGGGCCCACTTGCTGTCGTCCTCGGCCTTGTAGCCACCCCAGGCCATGTACAGCCAGTACAGGCCCATGGCTGCCGCCACGGCCATGTAGCCGAGGCCGGCGTAACCGCCGAGGGTAAGCATCAGGGTCGCGAGCACGAAGGCCAGCACGTACAGCACGATCTGCTTCTTGGCAGCAAGAATGCCGCGCGCCACCGGCAGAACCGGGATGTTGGCAGCGCTGTAATCCTTGAAGCGGAAGATGGCGATCGCGAAGCTGTGCGGCATCTGCCACAGGCTGAACATCACCAGCAGGGTCACTGCAGCCAGGTCGAAGCTGTTGCTGACGGCGCAGTAGCCGATCACCGGAGGCATGGCACCGGACAGGCTGCCGACCAAGGTGCCGTGCACCGATTTACGCTTCAGCCAGAGGCTGTAGAAACCGACGTAGACGATGAAACCGATCAGCGCACAGAACGCCGACAGTGGGTTGGCCTGGACATACAGCAGGCTGAAACCCGCCACCCCAAGCAGGGTGGCGTAGATCAGCGCGAGGGTCAGCGACATGCCGCCCTGGACCATGACGCGGTTCTTGGTACGTTCCATCTTGATGTCGATGTCGCGGTCGATGCAGTTGTTGAACACACAACCGGACGCCACCACCAGGGAAGTACCAACCACCACCGCCAGGAACAGGGCGAAGTCCACATGGCCCTTCGCGGCAAGGAAGAATCCGCCTGCCACGGAAAGCACGTTACCGAAAATGATCCCCGGTTTGGTGATTTGGATAAAGTGCTTAACGGACATGCAGTCTTACCTCACTTGGCCATCATTTCGATGTGGATGTTGAACATGATCCACAGCGACAGGCCGACCAGCAGTGCAATTACCATGGCGGTGAACAGGAACGTCGACACGTTGGAACGCTGCTCTTGCGAGCGGTCCATGTGCAGGAAGTACACAAGGTGCACTACCACCTGGATGACGGCCATGGCCACCACGACCAGGACGGTCAGGTTCTTCGGCAGGCTTGGGAACATCACCAGGCCGAACGGGATCGCGGTCAGGATGATCGACAGAACAAAGCCGACCATGTAGGACTTCACGCTACCGTGATTACCTTCGTGATGAGTGTCGTGTGCGTTAGCCATTACAGAACCCCCAGCAGGTAAACGACGGTGAATACGCAGATCCAGACCACGTCCAGGAAGTGCCAGAACAGGCTCAGGCAGCTCATGCGGGTCTTGGCGGTCGGCGTGATGCCGTGCTTGTTGATCTGGTACATCATGATTGCCATCCAGATCAGGCCAGCAGTCACGTGCAGGCCGTGGGTACCGACCAGCGCGAAGAACGCCGACAGGAAGCCACTGCGCTGCGGGCCGAAGCCCTCGGCGATCAGGTGATGGAACTCATAGATCTCCATCGCGATGAAGCCTGCACCGAACAGGAAGGTCACAGCCAACCAGCCCAGTACACCTGCTTTATTGCCAGCGAACATCTTCAGCATGGCGAAGCCGAAGGTGATCGAGGACAGCAGCAGGAACGCGGTTTCTACCAGCACGAAGTCGAGCTGGAAGATGTCATGACCCGACGGGCCGCCGGCAAAACTGCCGGACAGCACCGCGTAGGTGGCGAAGAGCGACGCAAACAGGATGCAGTCGGTCATCAGGTACAGCCAGAAACCGAGTACGGTCATCTGGCCCGAGTCGTGGTGGTGGTCGTCATGCCCATGGTCGTGACCATGAGCAGCGCCGTGCATTACTTGACTGGACATTGATTACACCCGCTCAAACGATTCGACACGTGCGCCGGCAGGCAGAGCACCTGCTTTGGCCAGCGCTTTCATGCGCTCGCCTTCGATGCGCGCCACTTCTTCGGCCGGAACCATGAAGCCCTGGTCGTCACGCGCGGCGTGGCGAACGAAGACAGCGATGGTTGCAACCAGGCTTGCGCCAACCAGCCACCAGATGTGCCAGATGAAGGCAAAGCCGAAGACGGTCAGGAACAGGCCCATGAACAAACCGGTAGAGGTGTTGCTCGGCATGTGGATGGCGTCGAACTTGGTTGCCGGCTTGTAGGCAACGCCGGTTTCCTTGGATTCATGCCATGCATCCAGACCAACCTGCTCAGGCATGTGGGCGAAGTTGTAGAACGGAGGTGGCGACGAAGTCGACCATTCCAGGGTACGACCGCCCCATGGGTCGCCGGTCACGTCCAGGTTCTGGTTGCGGTCGCGGACCGAAACGTAGAGCTGGATCAGCTGGCAAGCGATACCGAACAGGATCAGCACGGCGCCGACAACGGCTACGTACAGGTAGGGTTCCCACAGTGGGTTGTCGGAGTGGTTCAGACGACGGGTCATGCCCATGAAGCCCAGGGCGTACAGCGGCATGAACGCAACGTAGAAGCCCGAGATCCAGAACCAGAAGGCAGCTTTGCCCCACTTCTCGTTCAGGGTGAAACCGAAGGCTTTCGGGAACCAGTAGGCGAAGCCGGCAATGTAGCCGAATACCGCACCACCGATGATCACGTTGTGGAAGTGAGCAATTACGAACAGGCTGTTGTGCAGAACGAAGTCAGCACCTGGTACTGCCAGCAGAACGCCGGTCATGCCACCGATGGAGAAGGTGATCATGAAGCCCAGGGTCCACAGCATCGGTGCGGTGAAGCGCACACGGCCCTGGTACATGGTGAACAGCCAGTTGAACAACTTCACACCCGTCGGAATGGAGATCAGCATCGTCGCCAGGCCGAAGAAGGTGTTGACGCTGGCGCCGGCACCCATGGTGAAGAAGTGGTGCAGCCATACCGCGAAGCCCAGGATGGCGATTGCGCCCGATGCGTAGATCATCGAGTGGTGGCCAAACAGACGCTTGCCGGAGAAGGTCGAAGTCACTTCCGAGAACACGCCGAAGGCCGGCAGGATCAGGATGTAAACCTCAGGGTGACCCCACGCCCAGAACAGGTTGACGTACATCATCGGGTTCCCACCAAGCTCGTTGGTGAAAATGTGGAAGTCCAGATAACGGTCAACAGTCAGCAGAGCGAGTGCAGCGGTCAGAATCGGGAAGGAAGCAACGATCAGCACGTTGGCCCAGGTGCAGGTCCAGGTGAAGATCGGCATGTCCATCAGTTTCATGCCAGGTGCGCGCATCTTCATCACGGTGACGAGGAAGTTCACACCGGTAAGCGTCGTACCCAATCCGGAGAGCTGTAGCGCCCAGATGTAGTAGTCGACACCCACTCCAGGGCTGTACTGAATGCCCGCGAGCGGCGGATAGGCAACCCAACCGGTCTTGGCGAATTCGCCGACGCCCAGGGAGATGTTGACCAGCAGCACGCCTGCCAGCAGCAGGTAGAAGCTCAGGGAGTTCAGGAACGGGAAGGCAACGTCACGTGCACCGATCTGCAGAGGAACCGCAAGGTTCATCAGGCCGGTGAAGAACGGCATCGCCATGAAGATGATCATGATCACACCGTGAGCGGTGAAGATCTGGTCATAGTGTTCAGGCGGCAGGTAGCCTTCGGAGCCGCCGGTAGCAGCAGCGAGCTGTGTACGCATCATGATCGCGTCGGCAAAGCCGCGCAGCAGCATGATCATCGCGACGATGATGTACATCACCCCGATTTTCTTGTGGTCGACAGTCGTCAACCACTCGGTCCACAAGTAGGTCCACTTGCGGAAATAGGTGACAAGACCGACGACAGCGATACCACCGAGCGCGATCATGGCAAGCGTCACCATGACTATCGGCTCGTGATAGGGTATCGCCTCCAGGCTTAATTTACCGAACATCTCTTACTCCTCTGCCCCGGCAGCTGGTTGCATACTCGATTCCACACCCTTGGTAGTGGCCAGATCTTTGCTGCCTGCTTCTTCGTGGACCGGCTTGCCGCGGTTCATGCCTTCGTACTTGTCGACGATGGTCTGGAACAGCTCTGCTGGTGCCTCGCTGTACAGCGCGACTGGGTTGTATTCGCTAGGCTTGGCCAGAGCTTCGTACTCGGCTTTGCCCAGTTTCAGCGGCGACTGCTTCACTTCGGCGACCCACTTGTCGAAGTCTTCCTGGGAAGTAGCAGTAGCCTTGAATTTCATGCCGGTGAAACCAGCACCGCTGTAGTTGGCGCTGATACCGTCAAACACACCGTTCTCGTTGGCGATCAGGTGCAGCTTGGTGGTCATGCCGGCCATTGCGTAGATCTGGCCACCCAGGCCCGGGATGAAGAACGAGTTCATCACGGCGTCGGAGGTGACGCGGAAGTTGACCGGGGTGTTAGCCGGGAAGTTGATCTTGTTGACCGTCGCGATGCCCTGCTCCGGGTAGATGAACAGCCACTTCCAGTCCAGTGCGACCACGTCGATCTGGATCGGCTTGACGTCCGAATCCAGCGGACGATACGGGTCCAGCTTGTGGGTGGACTTGTAGGTGACATAACCCAGCGCGATGATGATCAGGATCGGGATGATCCACACCGCAGCCTCGATCTTGGTCGAGTGCGACCAGTCAGGCGTGTAGGTCGCAGCCTTGTTGGAAGCACGGTACTTCCAGGCGAACGCCACGGTCATGATGATGACCGGAATCACCACCAGCAGCATCAGGCCGGTAGCGATGAGGATGAGGTTCTTTTGCTCAATGCCGACCTGACCTTTCGGGTCGAGCAGGGTCCAGTTGCACCCACTGAGTAAAAGCATGCCTAAAAAGGGCAATATGCCAAACAGTCTGGGGTAACGCTTTTTACTCATCTCACGACCTCTAGATCAGCTTGCTTCAATGCAATTTGTGTTTTGGTAGCCAACACTTCGTCCTGCCAAGTGAGGCATTTCGCGCCCGTACTCGCTCCTGCCTGGGGTCCGACTGCAGGACCTTGGCTCAAGCGTGTTAGCGGTGCTTATGGTTTCGTAGGCAACAGGCCTGTACTTCAGACCAAGTCCATTTGGTGCGGGAAAACGCGGAGGGGTGTCCGCTCGGTATCGCCGCTGGGCGAAACTTGACGAAGTCAGCAAAAGGGAGCGCTGGGGCTTCCTTCAATCCTGCGACTCGCAAGCAGTGCCGAACGGAAATTGGGGGCGATTGTAGATAGGTCGCCAACCCTTGACTATGACTTATTGAGCAACAGTCTTTTACAGAATATGTAACAATGCACCCCGAAGAATCAACTTCGCGACAGTTTGTCGCACCCCGCCCGGTAGCCCTCAAAGCCGCATTCTACAAGGCTTCGTGATTGATCTGGATCAAGCGGGGAGCAACTTTCTGCGCATCTCACGCGGTGCAAAAGACCTCACACAATTCGGGACTTTTGTCTAAGACTGACGTCGGTTGCGGTAGATACCCAGCGGTACCAGAATGGCGGTGAGCACGAACGCGACCAGTGCCCATTGCGCCAGCGACAGACCGAGGATCGGTGGGTACGGCGTGCTGCAGAAGCCGTCGACCTGGAACGCCAGTGGCCACAGCTTGGCCAGGGGCAGGTCATCGACGATCGGCTGCAGGGTATCGATGCCGCAACTGACCATGGGGTTGGCGAGTATATACACATGGTTGCCGGCCGCAACGATTCCGCCCACCGCGCTGAGCACCACCAGGCCTTCGAACAAGGTCAGGCTGCGGCGCCCCGGCATCGCGGCGGCGATGAAGGCGAACACGGCGATAAACAGAAGGGCATAGCGCTGCAGGATGCACAGCGGGCAAGGCGCCTCGCCCAGCACCACTTGCATATAGAGGGCGCCACCGATCAGCGACAGGCAGATCAGCCCTAGCAGCACCAGAAAGCGCCGTTCCCGATTCAGGCGCGATGTTTGTTCGTTCATTGCCGATTCCTTCGATGGATAGTGGCCGCGTGGTCCGCCTGCCTGTGCGCAATTCTACACGCTGGGCAGGGCCTTTTGAGCGTGCCGAGGTGGCGGCGTGATGGCACTGCGCGGGTTATCCGGAGATGGCTGAGACCGGCCTTGGCGACGTCGGTTCAACGCCCCACGGCAAAAAAGCGGCTACCCGGGTGCCGCACAGGGCAAGCCCCTCGACACCCGGGAGTGAAGGATACCGTGATTAAAGGAGGATTAAAGATGAAAGGTTCTGGGCCTGTTTCATCTCTCCTTTATATAGATGAGTTGCTCTGGGCAGGCGCGGCCTTGTCGGGGCGACTGCCCACAATAAGCGCAGGTTACTCCAGCGCCGCCGCCGGCCCGAAGAACTCGTAGCGGCTCTGCTGTTCAGGCACGCCCAGGCCCTTGAGGTGACGTTTGATCACCGCCATGAAGCCCTTGGGCCCGAGGAAGTAGGCATCGACGTCACGCTCACGCCCCAGCCACTGAGCCAACAGCTCCTGGCTCAGCAGGCCCACGGCATCTGCCTGGTCGTCGGCATCCTGCTCTGCGTAGCAATAGAAGCGCTTGAGCTGCGGGTGGCGCTCGGCCAGCCCATCGATCCAGTCACGAAAGGCGTGCACGGCACCGTTGCGCGCGCAGTGGATGAAATGCACCGGGCGCTGGGTTGCAAGCGCCGCTTCAAGCATCGCCAGGGTCGGGGTGATACCCACACCGCCACTGATCAGCACCAACGGCTTGTCGCTGGCGGCCAGGGTAAAATCGCCCGCTGGCGGGAACAGTTGCAACGTCTCGCCCACAACCAGTTCGTCGTGCAGGTAATTGGAGACCTTGCCACCGGCTTCGCGCTTGACGCTGATGCGGTATTGCTTGCCGTCGCACAGGGCCGACAAGGAGTAGTTGCGACGCTGCTCGGCACCGTCAATGAACAACTGCAGGCCAATGTACTGCCCTGGCTCGGCTTTGAGCACCGGCTTGCCATCCACCGGCGCAAAGTAGAACGAGACGATCTCGCTGCTCTCTTGCTCGCGGCGTACCAGGCGAAACGCGCGGGTACCGCGCCAGCCACCGGCGGCTTGTTCCTTCTCTTTATAGAGGTTTTCTTCGGCGCCGATGAGGATGTCGGCCAACTGGCCATACGCGGCGCCCCAGGCAGCGATCACTTCAGGGGTGGCGATTTCCTTGCCGAGCACTTCTTCGATGGCACGCAGCAGGCAGCTGCCTACGATCGGGTAGTGCTCCGGCAGGATCTGCAGCGCGACGTGCTTGTTGATGATCTGACCGACCAGGCCACCGAGCTGTTCGAGCTGGTCGATGTGGCGGGCATACATCAGCACGCCGTTGGCCAATGCTCGTGGCTGGTCGCCGCTGGCCTGGTGGGCCTGGTTGAACAGCGGGCGTACTTGCGGGTATTCGTTGAGCATCATCTTGTAGAAGTGGGTGGTCAGTGCTTCGCCGCCGCTTTCCAGCAGGGGGACGGTGGCCTTGATGATTGCACGTTGTTCGGCATTGAGCATTGCTACGACTCCTGAGCCTGTGGCTTGAAATGATTGCATTAGACATTTCACCAATCGTGCCAACTTTTATCGCCAGCAAAATCAGGAGGTTGACGCAGACCATGTCAAAATGACCTAGGCCGGCGTATAGTCATTTTGACCAATAGGAGTCCTTATGACAGCAAAGCCCCTGCTTACCGCCCTCCTCCCTCTGGTCAGCGACCTGTCCCGCGATCTGAGCGACCAGGAACGTTACCGTCGACTGCTTCAGGCCATGCGTGGGCTGTTGCCTTGCGACGCTGCCGCGCTGCTGCGCCTGGACGGTGAGTGGCTGGTGCCTCTGGCGGTGGACGGGCTGAGCGCCGATACCCTGGGCCGACGCTTCAAGGTCAGCGAGCACCCGCGCTTCCAGCTCTTGTTGAGCCGCCCGCAACCCACTCGCTTCCCCAGCGATTCGGAACTGCCCGACCCCTACGACGGCCTGGTCACCGCCGCCGATGCCGACCTTGAAGTGCATGACTGCATGGGCTGCCCCCTGATGGTCGATGAACGCCCGTGGGGCCTGCTGACCCTCGACGCACTCACCCCAGGGCAGTTCCAGAGCCTGGAACTGGATGCCCTGCAGGCCTTCGCCAGCCTGGCCGCCGCCACGGTGACGGTGGCCGAGCGCATCGAGCACCTGGCCCTGCGTGCAGAAGACGAACACCACCGCGCCGAGATCTACCGCCAGGCCAGCACCCAGGACAAGCAGCTGATTGGCCAGAGCGCCGCGCACAAACGCCTGGAAGAGGAGATACGCCTGGTCGGCGGCAGCGAACTGACCGTGCTGATCACCGGTGAGACCGGCGTCGGCAAAGAGCTGGTGGCCCAGGCCCTGCACCAGGCCAGCAACCGTGCCGACAAGCCCCTGGTCAGCCTCAACTGCGCCGCATTGCCCGACACCTTGGTGGAAAGCGAACTGTTCGGCCACGTGCGCGGCGCCTTCACCGGCGCCCATGGCGAACGCCTTGGCAAGTTCGAGCTGGCCAATGGCGGCACGCTGTTCCTTGATGAAGTCGGTGAACTGCCACTGACGGTGCAAGCCAAGCTGTTGCGGGTGCTGCAGAGTGGCCAGCTGCAACGCCTGGGGTCGGACCGTGAGCACCGGGTCGACGTGCGCCTGATCGCGGCCACCAACCGTGACCTGGCAACAGAAGTACGCGACGGCAACTACCGCGCCGACTTCTACCATCGCCTGAGTGTGTACCCGCTGCACGTGCCGCCGCTGCGTGAACGTGGGCGTGATGTGCTGCTATTGGCGGGCTATTTCCTCGAACAGAACCGTTCGCGCCTGGGCCTGAACAGCCTGCGCCTGAGCAGCGAAGCCCAGGCCGCGCTGCTGGCCTACGACTGGCCAGGCAACGTGCGTGAGCTGGAACACCTGATCGGTCGCTCGGCACTCAAGGCGCTGGGCCAGCACCCCGATCGGCCACGCATCCTCACCCTGGATGCCATTGACCTGGACTTGCGTGCCGCCCCCGCGTTGCACCCCCTGCCCTCATCCACCCCGCTGCAAGCGGCGTCATTGCCCGAGGGTGGGCTGCGTGCAGCCATGGATGACTACCAACGCCAGGTCATCGAAAACTGCCTGCACCGGCACGTAGAAAACTGGGCCGCCGCCGCGCGCGAACTGGGCCTGGACCGCGCCAACCTCAGTCGGCTGGCGCGTCGGCTGGGGCTTCGCTGAAGGCTATCTACCAAAGGATTAACCCAGAAAGCCATCTGGTTGCTTCCTGCTGGGCTGCTATATCTCCCTAACCACCGGTATCACGGCCGTCATGGTCGAGGCTGCGCGCAATACGTTCTTTCACGTTGCGCCGGCCCTGGGTCGCGAAGTCGAGCCAGTGTAGCCGCACACCAGCAGGGAGCATCCATGGACAACATCGTCGTCGCCGATAAGCAATCCGCAGTCGCCACCCAGAGTGCCTGGGGCAATGTCAGTCTCAACGGGCCAGGCGTCGTGCAGATGCCGGTTTCTCCCGATAAAGTGGCAACCGTAACCCAGCGCGGGCAAGACCTGATCGTCACCTTGAAGTCGGGCGAGAAGGTCACTATCGGCAACTTCTTCGCCGTGGATCAGGCGGGGGTCGGCAGCGACATCGTCTTCGTCGGTGAAGACGGCACCTTGTGGCATGCGAACTACGATGCAGCAGCATTCACTGGCTTTACCTTCGACGAAGTGGCTTCGCTGGATGAACTGGTCGCGGGTATCGGTGTGGCCGGTAGCGCGATGCCCACCTGGGCGATTGCCGGGCTCAGCCTGCTGGGTATCGGCGGCGCGGCGGCCGCTGCAGACAGCAGTGGCGGTGGCAGCAGCGGCAGCTCGGACCCGGGCGATACCACCGCCCCTGCCACGCCCATCGACCTGCTGGTGTCCCCCGATGGCCTGCGCCTGACCGGGCGTGGCGAAGCAGGCACCACGGTGAACATTCGCGACGCTGCGGGCAACCTGATCGGCAGCGGCACGGTGGGTGCCGATGGCAGTTTCAATGTGTCGCTTACCCCCCCGCAGATCAACAGCGAGAACCTTCAAGTCACCCTGACCGATGGCGCGGGCAATGTCTCGGCCCCAGGCAGTGTCACCGCCCCGGATGCAACAGCCCCCGTGGCGCCGACCGAGCTTGCCATCAACGAACAGGGTACAACCCTCACCGGCCGTGCCGAGCCCGGCTCCACGGTAGCGGTGCGGGGCGCCGGTGGCGTGCTGCTGGGCAGCGCTGTGGCCGGTGCCGACGGGCAATTCAGCATTGCCTTGCAGCCGCCGCAGACCGATGGCCAGGCCCTGGAAGTGACCGCCCAGGATGCGGCTGGCAACACTTCGCCGGCCGCTGGTATCACGGCCCCGGATGTCGAAACACCGCCCGACACTACCCCGCCGGATGCGCCAACCGACTTGCTGATCGCCCTGGCCGGGCGGCAACTCAGCGGCCGCGGTGAAGCGGGCACCACGGTGCAGGTGCGTGACGCCGCCGGCAATGTGCTGGCGACCGGCACCGTCGGTGCAGACGGCACCTTCGTGATCGCGCTTGACCCTGCCGTGATCGACGGCAGCACCCTGCAAGTCACCCTGACCGATGCCGCTGGCAACGTTTCGCAGCCGGGCTCGGTCGTTTCGCAAGATTTGCTGCCACCGGCACAGCCGACCGACTTGGCCCTGGCCGAAGGCGTAA
>NZ_JANIAG010000185.1:0-10749 GCF_028682155.1 Pseudomonas sp. 39004 | reverse complement strand
GCGGGTGCAGACGGCCACCGTCGGCGGCGCCCAGGACCACGACGATTTCGTCGGCACGTGGGGCGTCTTCGATCTGCATTTCCAGGGTGATGTAGTGCGAGCGCAGGCCTTCGTCGTCTTTCTGCATCATCGGGATCTGGATCGAGGTACCTGGGCCGCCGCGCTTGTTGGTGAAGCTCAGGTAGCTCTTGGCCTGCACCGCTTCGCGGTAGTGGTTGCCAAAGCGCAGGGTGTGGATCACGGCAGAGGCGTGCTCGATTTCGCCATCAGCGCCGACCACTGCGGCTTTACCGTAGGCTTCGATCTTGTCGGCACCGCCGATGGCGGCGGTCAGGCGCTCGACCATCAGCGCACCCAGCTCGGAGCAGTTGGCGCGGATTTCCGGCTTCAGATCTTCAACAAAACCGCGACCGGCCCATGGGTTTTTGATCACCACGGCCAGGCCGACCATGGTCACCGGTTTGTCGGTGGCCTTGCCGCCTTCGATGCGGGTCTCTTCGGAGTAGGTGACGATCTTGCGGATTTCGAAACTCATGGGTGGCTCCTGGTGAGGGTTATCAGCTCTTGTTGTCTGATGGTATACCATAATATTTGTTGCGCAAGAGGGGGCTGGAAAAATCTCTTGCCGGGGGACGAAAGGCGTCTTGATCCCTTGATTTGCGCGGCGTCTGTACTGGCCGAAAAACTCAAAAAAATGCCCGCTCGCGAGGGCCACAAGGACCCCCGGGAGCGGGCTGATCCCGCAACTACTTCAGGCAAAGGGAATTCAGGCGAACGCCGGCACCACTTCGTTGATGAACAGCTCGAGCGACTTCTTCTTCTCGGCGTGGGGCAGGCTGTTGTCGCACCAGAAACTGAACTCGTCGACGCCCAGTTCCTGGTAGTACTTGATGCGCGCGATGATTTCTTCGGGTGTACCGATCATGGTGTTCTTGCGGATGTTCTCCAGCTGGAACGCCGGCACTTCGGCAAACTTCGACTCCGGGCTTGGCGCAAGGAAGCCATTGACCGGCACGGTCTTGTTGCCGAACCAGGCATCGAAGGTGCGGTAGAAGCGCGAAATGGCCTGGGCGCCGACCTTCCAGCCTTCAGGCTCGGACGGGCTGTGCACGTGGGTGTGGCGCAGCACCATCAGTTGCGGGCGTGGCACATCCGGGTTGTTGTCCAGGGCCGCCTGGAACTTGTTGCGCAGGTCCAGCACTTCTTCATCACCCTTCATCAACGGGGTGACCATGACGTTGCAGCCGTTGGCCACGGCGAAGTTGTGCGAGTCCGGGTCGCGGGCGGCGATCCACATCGGCGGTTCGGCGTTGAAAGGCTTCGGTACGCTGGTGGAGGTGGGGAACTTGTACACCTCACCGTCGTGGGCGTAGTCGCCTTCCCACAGCTTGCGCACCACCGGCACCATTTCGCGCAGGGCCTTGCCGCCGTCGGTGGCGGGCATGCCATTGGCCATGCGATCGAACTCGAACTGGTAGGCGCCACGGGCCAGGCCCACTTCCATGCGGCCGTTGCTGATCACGTCGAGCAGGGCGCATTCGCCAGCCACGCGGATCGGGTTCCAGAACGGCGCGATGATGGTGCCAGCGCCCAGGCGAATCTTCTCGGTGCGCGCAGCGAGGTAGGCCAGCAGCGGCATCGGGCTTGGCGAGATGGTGTATTCCATGGCGTGATGTTCGCCGATCCACACGGTGCTGAAACCGCCGTGCTCGGCCATCAGGGTCAGTTCGGTCAGGTCTTCGAACAGCTGGCGATGGCTGACCTGTTCATCCCAACGTTCCATGTGTACGAACAACGAAAATTTCATGGGGCTTTCCTCGGAGCTTGAAAGTCTCGCCTGGCGCACCAGGCGTCAGTAATAAGGCTAGGTGCTTCAGGCGAAGGCGGGCAGGCTGGCCATCTTGCCGCGGCAGTAGATCATCGGCTGCGGGGCTTGCTCGGGGACGATCAGGTTGTGCACTTTGCCGACCATGATGGCGTGGTCGCCACCTTCGTATTCACGCCACAGTTCGCATTCGATAATGGCGGTGGCATTGGCCAGCAACGGGTTGCCCAGGGCGCTGAGGGTCCACTCGATGCCGGTGGCCTTGTCCTTGCCCTTTTTCGCGAAGGCATAGGCTTCGGCTTGCTGTTCACCGGACAGCAGGTGAATGGCGAAGCGCTTTTGCTTGATCAGCACAGGGTAGGAGTCGGAGCTGTAGTTGGGGCAGAACAGCACCAGTGGCGGGTCCATCGACAACGAAGAGAAGGCGCTGGCGGTGAGGCCGACGATCGAGCCGTCGTCGTCCAGGGTGGTGATGACGGTGACGCCTGAGGGGAAGGAGCCCAGGACGTTCTTATAGACGGTTGCGTCGATCATGGCGTGTACCTCGAAAGGGGTAGCGGTGGGCCGCTTTTTATCGTTGATGTGTCTGATGGTATACCGTAATACTCGATTTGCAAGCGGAATTTTCTGCCGTGCAAAATTCGCGATGAATGGCGCAAAGCCGCGTGAATAGGGGGTTTGGAGAAAGCGAGACGCCCTGAGCGCGGCTGCTGAACCGGATCAGTTGAAGATTTTTAGACCGAATCAGTGTTGTCAAAAGTTTGGAATACCATAATATGGTCCGCAGCTGAGAGGCCGCCTAGACGCGGTTTCCTTACAAAGATAAAAACGACCTTTCGAGCTGAAAACCATGTCCCAACCGTCATCGCAACACCAGTTTGTCGAGAATCACACGGTCGATTACGTTCCACCTGCCGAGCGCCATGGGAAGGCGCGCGACCTGTTCACCCTCTGGTTCAGCACCAACATTGCGCCACTGCCCATCGTCACCGGCGCCATGGTGGTCCAGGTGTTCCACCTGAACCTGTTGTGGGGCCTGGTCGCCATCGTGCTGGGCCATCTTGCCGGGGGGGTGGTCATCGCCCTGGCTTCTGCGCAGGGACCGCAGCTGGGCATTCCGCAGATGGTCCAGAGCCGCGGCCAGTTCGGCCGCTATGGTGCCTTGCTGATCGTGTTCTTCACGGCGCTAATCTACGTCGGCTTCTTCATTTCCAATATCGTGCTGGCGGGCAAGACCATCCACGGCATTGCCCCGAGCGTGCCGATGCCCGGTGCCATCGTCATCGGCGCCCTCAGCGCGACGGCCATCGGCGTGATCGGCTACCGCTTCATCCATATCCTCAACCGCATCGGTACCTGGGTCATGGGCTCGGCGCTGCTGGCCGGTTTCATCATGATGTTCGTCCAGGAGCTGCCGGCTGATTTCTTCAGCCGCGGGGCGTTCAACCTGTCCGGCTTCATCGCCACCGTGTCGCTGGGCACGATCTGGCAGATCAGCTTCTCGCCGTACACCTCGGACTACTCGCGCTACCTGCCGAAGGAAGTCGGCATTGCCAAGCCGTTCTGGGCGACCTACTTCGGCGCCACCCTGGGCACCATCCTGTGCTTCAGCTTTGGTGCAGTGGCGGTGCTGTGCGTGCCAGAAGGCACCGACGCGATGGACGCGGTCAAGCAGGCCACGGGCTGGCTGGGGCCGATCCTGATGGTGCTGTTCCTGCTCAACATCATCAGCCATAACGCGCTCAACCTGTATGGCGCGGTGCTGTCGATCGTCACGGCCATCCAGACCTTCTTCGCCAAGTGGACGCCGAGCATCAAGGTGAGAGTGATTTTGGCCTCGGTGATTCTGCTGGGCTGCGGGATGGTTGCGCTGAATGCTTCGGCGGGCTTCATCGGCCAGTTCATCGGCCTGATCCTGGCGCTGCTGCTGGTGCTGGTGCCGTGGGCCTCGATCAACCTGATCGACTTCTACCTGATCAAGAAGGGCCAGTACGACATCGCGTCTATCTTCAGTGCCGACGGCGGCATCTATGGCCGCTTCAACCACCACGCGATCATTGCCTATGCCTGCGGGATTGCGGTGCAGTTGCCGTTTGCCAACACCGCGCTGTATGTGGGGCCGTATTCGAACCTTGTCGAAGGGGCTGATTTGTCCTGGTTGATCGGCTTGCTGGTGACGGTGCCGCTGTATTACTGCCTGGCCACGCGGGGGCAGGCGGTCAATCGTGCGCGGGTTATCAGCGTCAACGACTGACAGTTGCAAAGGGGGCCGCAAGGCGGCCCCGGCCATGTCTGATCAGACTTTGAATTGGGCAACCATGCCATTCAGGTCAACCGCCAACCGCGACAAATCCTGCGCCGCCGCACTGGTCTGATTCGCCCCCGCCGACGTCTGCATCGCCAGGTCACGAATATTCACCAGGTTGCGGTCCACCTCGCGCGCCACCTGCGCCTGTTCCTCCGATGCACTGGCGATCACCAGGTTGCGCTGGTTGATCGAGGCGATGGCCTCGGCAATCAGCTCCAGCGCCTGACCCGCACCCTGCGCCACTTCCAGGGTACCCGCAGCGCGCCCTTGGCTGCTGTGCATGGCCGTCACCGCACGTTCGGTGCCGGTCTGGATGCCCACGATCATCTGCTCGATTTCTGCCGTGGACTGCTGGGTACGGTGGGCCAGGGCGCGCACCTCGTCGGCCACCACTGCAAAGCCACGGCCGGCCTCACCGGCCCGCGCCGCCTCGATGGCGGCATTGAGCGCCAGCAGGTTGGTTTGCCCGGCGATTGCGCCGATTACATCGAGCACCCGGCTGATCTCGTTGGCGTTGCCGGCCAGCTGTTCGATTTCGGCCGAGGTGCCGGTCACGTCGTCGACCAGGTGCTGGATCGACGCCAGCGCCTGGTTGACCTGGTCGCGGCCGTCACGGGTGGTGCGGTCGGCGCCTTTGGAGGCGTCAGCGGTACTCACGGCATTGTTGGCCACTTCTTCCACGGCGGCGGTCATCTGGTTGACTGCGGTGGCTGCCTGGTCAATTTCGGCGCTCTGCTGATGCAGGCCGCGGCTGGTGTCTTCGGTGACGGTGTGCAGCTCTTCGGAGGCCGAGGCCAGTTGGTCGGACGAGGCGGCGATCTTGCGCAAGGTGTCGCGCAGGCTCTCTTGCATGCGGCCCAAGGCGCGCAGCAGCTGGGCCGGCTCGTCGCGGCCGGTGACCAGGATGTTCTGGGTCAGGTCGCCGGTGGCCACGCGCTCGGCCACGGCCACGGCAGCGGCCAGGGGCACGACGATGCTGCGGGTGAGCAGTGTGGCGATGGCGGCCAGTACCAGCATGATGACCAGCAATGAACCGATGATGGCGGTCAACGCCTGGTCAGCGACGTCGCTGCTGCGTTGCGAGGCCTCTTCGGCGCCCTTGCCGTTGTAGGCGATCAGCGCGGCCATGGCTTTCATCATGTTGTCGGCATGCTCGGAAAGCGGGCCGTTGATCTGCAGTTTGGCCTGGTCGAGGCGCCCGGCAGCGATGTCGCTGATGACCTGCGCCTGAAGGCTGACGTATTGCTCGTGGGCGGTATTGAAGCGGTTGAACAGGGCGCGGTCATCGGCGGCGATGATGGTGTTGTCGTAGGCCTTCAGGCCATCCTTGAGTTGCGCATTGATGCTTTTGAGCATGTCGAGACTGCGCGCACGCTCCAGGTCGGTTTCTTCCAGCGCTGCGCGCAGGGTGACCGCCCGCGCTCGGCCGAGGTTGCTGCTGATTTCACTGAGGGCTACCACGGCCGGCATCCAGGTGACACGGATTTCATCCGTGGCCTCGTCCATTTGCCGGGTTTCATAAAGGGCTATCAAGCCCATGGCCAGTACCAATACGCCCAACAGGGCGAATACGCTGGCTGCGCGAATGCCGATCTTCATATTCCGTAACTGCATGGAATGCTCCTTGACGGTGGCGTGCAGGCGTCAAGAGCATGGACGGAAGGCCGGCTCACCAGGGGGGTGCCAGCTCTCGATGCGCTGCGGATTTAGTGTGTGTGCCTTACCCTCGTACGTTTTTATTTAAATGATGTCACATGGCCATCATTATTGACCAGTCATTCAATGTAACGACGTGTGCTGACAAATCCGTCGTTTACTGACGGATTTGCCCGCAATCAGGTGTCACACGATCGGGATCAACGGGTCGGCAGCGGCCAGTGCCAGCGCACGGTCAGCGGCGGGCGGGTAGATCCATACCGAGTTGATCTGGCGTTTCAGCGCCTTGCCCTCCTGGCCGTGCAGCTTCAGCTCCCGTTCCCAGCCCTCGCTGTAGGCCGCGCCCCAGTCGCCCAGGTCGAGGCAGGTGACATATTTGGGCTGCCGGTAGATAACAGGTTCGACGCCGAGCAGGTCGGCTGCCGCATTGTCCTTGATATCCCCACCCCCATCCGTTATAGATAAAAAGGAAACCATAAAGAAAAGAGGCCATTTCAGCCCCCATGCACGAGATCACACGTATCTTCCGCCCCTCAGGCCCCCATTTCGCGCCCTGCGCAGATGGATACGGGCCGACCTCAATGACTCCTTCTCCGCTTTCGAGCCTGTTCCACGTGTTGTCGATCCCGCCGGTCAAGCTCCTGCTGACCCAGATGCGCAAACGCCCCGTCCCTCCACCTGCACCGTAGCGCCTGAATTCCACCACCCCCGGCCTTTTGCCGTTCGGGGTTGGGGAGCCTTTGCATTTTTTCAGCGTTCAAATGTTCAGGAATCACTATGACTCTTCGTGTCGCAATCATCGGTGCCGGCCCGTCCGGCCTTGCGCAACTGCGTGCCTTCCAATCCGCCCATGCCCAGGGCGCACCCATGCCCGAGATCGTATGCTTCGAAAAGCAGGCTGACTGGGGCGGTATGTGGAACTACACCTGGCGCACCGGCCTCGACCAGCATGGCGAACCGGTGCACGGCAGCATGTACCGCTACCTGTGGTCCAACGGCCCCAAGGAATGCCTGGAGTTCGCCGACTACAGCTTCGATGAGCACTTTGGCCGGCCGATTTCCTCGTACCCGCCGCGCGAGGTGCTGTGGGACTACATCCAAGGCCGCGTGAAGAAGGCCGGGGTGCGCGACTACATCCGCTTCAATACTGCGGTCAAGAACGTCAGCTTCGATGAGAACACCCGCGAGTTCACCGTCAGCGCCCACGACTACAGCGCGGGGCTTGGCATCGAGCAGGTGTTTGATTATGTGGTGGTGGCCAGCGGGCACTTCTCTACCCCGCACGTGCCGGAGTTTGAAGGCTTCGAGCGGTTCACCGGGCGTATCCTGCATGCCCACGACTTTCGCGAAGCGATGGAATTCAACGGCCAGGACCTGCTCATTGTCGGCAGCAGCTACTCGGCCGAAGACATCGGCTCGCAGTGTTACAAGTATGGCGCGCGCTCGATCACCACGGCCTACCGCACCCAGCCGATGGGCTACAAATGGCCCAAGGGCTGGGAAGAGCGCCCGCAGCTGGTCCGCGTCGAAAACGACTTGGCGTTCTTCGCCGATGGCTCGAACAAGCGCGTGGATGCGATCATCCTGTGCACGGGCTACCAGCATCACTTCCCGTTCCTGCCCGATGAACTCACCCTCAAGACCAACAACCGCCTGTGGCCTGCCGGGTTGTACCAAGGCGTGGTGTGGGAGCAGAACCCGCAGTTGCTCTACCTGGGCATGCAGGACCTGTGGTACAGCTTCAACCTGTTCGACGCCCAGGCATGGTTTGCGCGCGACTACATGCTGGGGCGCATCAAGCTGCCGGCCAAGGCGGCCATGCAGGCCGACAGCGCGCGCTGGCGCGAGGATGAGGAGCAGCTGGCAACCACCGCTTCGATGTATGAATTCCAGGGCCGATACATCAAGCACCTGATCGAGCAGACCGATTACCCGCGCTTCGATATCGATGCGGTGAACCGCATCTTCCTGCAATGGAAGAGCGACAAGAAGCACGACATCATGGGTTACCGTGACAAATCGTACCGCTCAGTGATCACCGGCACCAAAGCCGTGCCTCACCATACCCGCTGGCTGCAGGCGATGGACGACTCGCTGCAGGAGTACCTGCGCGAAACGGACGGCAAGCAAGGTGAGGTGAAAGTGCTGCGTGGGTAGCCGCCTGGCGCGGCCGTCGGACGAAATCACCGTGTTGGACATCGTCAATGCCATCGACGGGCCCAAGGCTATTTTCGACTGCCGCGAGATTCGTGAGCGTTGCACGCTGTTCGAAGGTTCGCCGCCCGGTTGGGCGACTGAAGGCACCTGCGCGATTCATGCGATGATGCTGGGGGCGCAGAAGCGCATGGAAGAGGCGCTGGCGCAGCAGACCATCCTCGACCTGGCGCGGCGCTTCGGGCGCAAGGCACCGGCGGCGTTTGGGCAGCGGGTGAATGAGTGGATGGGTGAGCGGCGGATCCCGGCGAGCCGGGTGTAATGAGGAGATATGGCCCTTCGCCGCCAAGCCGTCTGCAACGAGTCCTCCACAGTTGCCGAGGGTGGAGGGGTACAGGACAACCCAAGAGGTTGGATTTCCGATCCAATCTCTTGGGCCCTGATCGGCATGTGCCCATGTGTCTGTCCTGTATCAGGGGGCAGTAGGATTGAAAGTTCTCATGGAGTAGTTGATACCCACGTCAGAGCCGTAATACATATGGTCGCCAACCATGTCGCGTTGTTTGCTGAGAAGGAAGTGATTTTGGGGTTTCTTGAAGTGATTTCTAAAGTAAGTTGTAAAGTCTTTTAGGCCAGAATTTTTGAACTGGTTGAAGAGTGATTTGTTGTCGGCTGATGAGATAAACAATCTTCCCATAGATGCTTTGACAGGTTTTCCTGTCAGGTTGCTGAATGTCTGCGCAAATGACTCGCCGTTTGGAGAGTGTGGGGACGCGTAGCCTAGGTGGCAGGACAACAGGCGGATATTCTGGTAACGTTTAGTAGAAAGTTCCTGCCACTCTGCGTCGCTTATATTTGCCCAGGTTTTGCCAGTGATTTTTTTCAGTTCGTCGGGTGCCGCACGCATCCGCGCTTTCAAGTTACTGCCTAGCAGGGCATGAAATTTTTTAGGGCTGGTCCTGACGGGCTTGTGTTTCCCGGGTCGCCCCTCAATGGGCTCAGAGCTCGACCGCGACCGCGCCCCCCAGGGAGTGGCCGAAGATCAACCGCTTGTTGGCATCAGGTTGCAGCTGGGCGAAGCGTGCCCAGGCGATCTGCGCATCTTCGTACACCGTCGCCTCGGAGGGCAGCCCGCCACGGCTCTGGCCAAAGCCGCGGTAATCCACGGCCAGCACCGAATAGCCCATGGCATGCAACTGCTCGATGCGGAACAATTGCCCGGTAAGGTTCCAGCGCACGCCGTGCAGGTAAAGGATTGCAGGCGCATCGGCGCGTTTAGCCGGCCACCACCAGGCGTGCAGGCTCTGGTTTTCGGTGAAACTGTGCGGGCGCAGGTCAAGTTCCTGCACCCCGCTGGGCAGCCCGCGGAACCAGCTGGCCTGGCCCGGCTCAATGCGGAACACCAGCTCGCGCTCCTTGTGTTGCAGAACGGCGCAGCCGGTGGGGAGGCCGATGACCAGCAGGGTGGCGCACAGCCAGGTGAGCCAGCGGCGGCGCAGGTGGGTAAGGAAGAAGGTAGGCATGGCGCGGTTGTACCAGATGCATGGGGTTGGATGTCGGGAAAAACGCCGAGCGGTAGCTGCGCCCTTGCGCGACGCAAGGCCGCTCTACAACAGCGGCTGGAACGCTGACAGCAGCCAATCGCGCAGGCGTCGGCAGCTGGGCTCATGTTCCTTGTCTTCGTTGAAGGCCAGGAAGTGGAAGGTGTCCTTGAGCTCCAATTGCTGCGCCACCGGCCGCACCAGCAACCCTTGGGCAACGAGCGGGGCCACCAGATGGTGCCAGCCCAGCGCCACCCCCTGGCTGCCCAAGGCAAGCTGCACCAGCAGGTTGTAGTCATTGGCATTGAAGAAATGCGGCGCTGTGCTGGCGCGGCTTTTCAGGTCGACATCATGGAACGCCAGCCAGACGTTCCAGTCCACGTGTTCGGCTACCTGCGAGCGGCCATAAGGGCTGAGGTTGAGCAGCGAGCCATCGCGAATGCCTTCCAGGGTGGCCAGCTGCGGGTGCTGGGCCAGGTAGTGCGGGCTGCACACCGGGTAGATCAGGTCATGGTTGAGCGGGTGGCAGCTATAGCCCGCCTGGATCTTGCCCAGCTTGGTGATGTAGATGTCCGGCCGCACCCCAGGCTCCATCGACAAAAAGTTCTGGGTGGTCACCAGGTTGATGTCGATATCCGGGTTCTCATCGAAGAACTTCGGCATCCGTGGCCCCAGCCACAAGGCGGCAAACGCCGGTGAGCAGCACAGGGTGACCACGTGTTTGGTGTTGGTGTTGCTGCGGATTCGCTCGGCCGCCTGGGCGATGTTGACGAACGATAACTGCACCGCATCGAAGAAGATCGACCCGGCCACGGTCAGCTCCACCGCGCGGCCGACCCGGGTGAAGAGTTCGGCACCCAGGTAGGTCTCCAGCTCGCGGATCTGCCGGCTTACCGCCGCCTGGGTCACGCACAGCGCTTCGGCGGCACGGGTGAAGTTCTGGTATTTGGCGGCCGCGACGAACACTTTGACTGCGCGCAGCGAAGGCATCTTGAGCAGGGTCTGATCGGGTTCGGAGTGTCTGACCATGGTGCTGGGGTGGGGTCCTTCGTCTAGCCAAGGCCCTCACTCTAGCCTTTGCGCACCCTGCGGTAAATGCACAAGCGCTCTGCCACCGGGGCTGCCGCCCAATTGATAACTTCAGGTAATGGTTAGCGCCCTGCAAATGTCGTTGGACCCGCTCTGGAGCTAGGCATAACGTGAAATACCGGCGCGACAAGGTCAACGGCAGCGCCAACAATGCATTGGCATGAAACAACGGCTCA
>NZ_JANIAG010000184.1:0-10855 GCF_028682155.1 Pseudomonas sp. 39004 | reverse complement strand
GGATTTTTCGATCTGTCCGGTCCATTGAGAAGAATCTTCCAGTATTTGTATGTTGGTGGGGAATATACGAAAGAAAATGCCCCGACGGAATCCGTAATCTTTCTGCACACCAAGACAACACATAAGGAAGATTCAAGTGGCAATCAGTGTGCTGACGGCGTTCTGGGCCGTGTCGTTGCTGTTCGTGATCACCCCAGGTGCGGACTGGGCGTATGCCATCTCCGCGGGCATGCGCGGGCGCTGGGTGATGCCTGCGGTGGCAGGCATGTTGTCGGGGCACTTCCTGGCAACCCTGGTGGTGGCTGCGGGCGTGGGCAGCCTGCTCGCTGGGCACCCGCTGGCGCTGATGTTGCTGACGCTGGCGGGCTGTACCTACTTGCTGTGGCTGGGCGGCAACCTGCTGCTGAGCCCGGGTGTGCCGCAGGCGGGGCAGGACGGCGTGGGGGACTCCGGTTCGCGCTGGGCATTGAAGGGCTTTTGCGTGAGTGGGCTGAACCCGAAGGTGTTCCTGCTGTTTCTTGCCCTGCTGCCGCAATTCACCGACCCACACTCCAGCTGGCCCGTGCCGCTGCAGATCCTGTTGCTCGGGCTGGTGCACCTGTGCAGCTCGCTGGTGATCTATTCGCTGGTGGGCTATGGCGCCAAGGCCGTACTGAGCACCCGGCCTGGGGCGGCGAAGATGGTCGGGCGGGTATCGGGCCTGGCCATGATCGCGGTGGCCCTGGGGCTGATTGCCGGGCAGTTGGGCTGAACCTACCGGCGCTGACGTGGCTCGGATACACTTGCCGCTTCTCTTCGCACAGCCAGGATGTGCCCCATGCCCGAAACCGCCCAACTGCTGACATTCGCGCTGATCTGCCTGGGCATGGTGCTGACGCCCGGGCCGAACATGATCTACCTGATTTCTCGCTCGATCTGCCAAGGCCGTAACGCCGGCTTGATATCCCTTGGCGGCGTGGCCTTGGGCTTCGTCATCTATATGCTCTGCGCGGCGCTGGGCATCACCGCGCTGGTGATGGCGGTACCGTTTGCCTATGACGTGCTGCGCATCGGCGGCGCACTGTACTTGCTGTACCTGGCCTGGCAGGCGCTGCGGCCTGGCGGTAGCTCGCCATTTCAGGTACGTGAACTGCCTGCCGACAGCCCGCGGCGGCTGTTCACCATGGGTTTTGCCACCAGCCTGCTGAACCCCAAGATTGCGGTCATGTACCTGTCGCTGATGCCGCAGTTCATCGAGCCCGGTCACGGCAGTGTACTGGTGCAGTCGCTGGTGCTGGGCTGCACGCAAATCGCGATCAGCGTATCGGTCAATGCGCTGATCGCCGTGATGGCCGGTTCCATCGCCGTGTTTCTCGGTGGCCGGCCCGTGTGGCAGCAGGTTCAGCGCTGGCTGATGGGCACCGTACTGGCCGGCCTTGCCCTGCGCATGCTGGCCGAAGGGCGCCGCTGAACAACCGCTGATTTCTGTGGAACGAACCGTTGATTGCAACGCTCCTATCGTAAGATGGATAGCAAGGTGCCCGGGGCTTCCCAGACATGAACCTGTTACAGCAACGCGATGCGCACACTCCGCCACTGCATTTTCTGCTCAACGGCGGCACCATCGGTGGTCTGCTGCAGTCGATGGACTGGAGCAGCTCGCCGCTCGGCCCCCCCGAGCACTGGTCGCCCCACCTGCAGGCGGTAATGGCTACATTGCTGCCGGCCCAGGCGCAGTTCGTGCTGTTCTGGGGCGAAACTTACGTAGCGCTCTACAACGATGCCTATGCACCGACCATTGGTACCAAGCATCCCCAGGCACTGGGGCGCCCGGCTGAGGACAACTGGCGTGAGCTGTGGGACGACCTTGAGCCGCTGCTGCGTGGCGTGCGTGAAACCGGCCAGACGTTTTCAGCCAAGGACCGCCCGTTCTATATAGAGCGTCGCGGCCTGGGTGAGACCGTGTACTTCGATGTCTCCTATTCCGCCGTGCGCGAAGCCGATGGCAGCGTTGGCGGGGTGTTGTGCCTGGTGACTGAAACCACCGAACGGGTTCGTTTCCAACAGCGCCAGGCTTTTTTGCTGGAGCTGGGCCGCACCTTGCCTGGGCTGGGTGAAGCGGAGCGTATCGAAGCCTATGTGGTGGCACGCCTCGCCCAGCACCTGGGGGCGACGCAGGTGTGTTTCGGCGAGGACCTGGGCGACGGCACAGGTTACAAGGTTGCGCATGACTGGGCTGATGGCCTGCCTTCGAGGGTCGGCCAGCACCGCTACGCCACCTACGGGGCATCGCTGCGTGAGCAGTTGGCGGCGGGCAAGGTGGTACAGCAGGCTTATGACAGCGCATCGGCGCCGCTGAGCGGCCTGTGTAGCACGCTGCATGTGCCGGTGCTGCGCGCCGGCCGCCTGGAAGCCATGCTTGCCGTGCACTTTCACACGCCACATCACTGCTTCGAAGACGAGTGCCAACTGGTCGAGGATGCCGCCAAGCAAGCCTGGGCGGCCATTACCCATGCCCGTGCAGAGCGTGCCCTGCACCTGCTCAACGAAAGCCTGGAGGAGCGCGTCGCGGCCGTGCTGGCCGAGCGCGAGGCGGCGATTCTGCAACTGCATGAAGCGCACAAGCTGGAGATGATCGGCCAGTTGACCGGTGGCATCGCCCATGACCTCAACAACATGCTCACGCCGATCATTGCCTCCTTCGAATTGATGCGTCGGCACCCGCAATCCGAGCGAGCTCCCCGCTTGATCGACGGTGGCCTGCAGGCCGCCGAGCGGGCGCGCAACCTGGTGGGGCGCTTGCTGAGTTTCGCCCGTCGACAAACCCTCAAGCCACAAGCCGTGTCGCTGGCTGCCTTGGTGGAGGACATGCGCGAACTTATGGCGCGCTCGCTTGGGCCGACCATTGCCGTGCAGGTGCAAGTCGACCCGTTGCTGCCCGCCGTGCTGGTCGATCCGCATCAACTGGAGCTGGCGCTGCTCAACCTGGTGGTCAATGCCCGCGACGCCATGGCCGGCGGCGGTGCCCTGAGCATCGTCGCCGGGCTCGATGCCGACGGCCCGCCGAACCCGATGGGCATGACGGCCGCGCCGCTGGCCTGGCTGCAGGTTCGCGACAGTGGTAGCGGCATGAGCGATGAGCAGCTGCGCCGCTGCATCGAGCCGTTCTATTCCACCAAGGGCGTGGGCAAGGGCACCGGCCTTGGCTTGCCGATGGTGCAGGGGCTGGCGGTGCAGTCGGGCGGCGGCTTCGCGATTCGCTCGCAGCAGGGGGAGGGGACTGTGGCCACGCTGTGGTTGCCGATCAGCGATGTCGCCGCGGTTGGCCGTGACAGTGACAGTGCAGAGGCGCCACTGGCCGACCGTGCCAGCCGAATTCTGTTGGTGGACGACGAGGAGATCGTGCGCCATGCCACGGCCTTGCAGTTGCGCGACCTGGGTTACGAGGTGTGCGAAGCGAGCAGTGCCGCGGCAGCGCTGCAGCGGGTGGAGCAGGGCTGGCAGCCGGACGTGCTGGTGACAGACCACGTCATGGCCGACATGACCGGGGTGCGTTTTGCCCAACAGATGCGCGAGCGCCAGGCTGACCTGCCGGTGTTGATCATCACCGGCTATGCCAACCTTACACCCCGCGAGCTCAAGGGCTTCGAGGTGTTGCGCAAGCCGTACCGGCGCGCCGAGCTGGCGCAGAGTGTGGCGCGGTTGCTGGCCGCCCCGCGTTAGCCGCTGTTCAGCTTCCCAGCACCTTGGCCAGCATCTGGCACACCTGCTCGGCCGAGTACGGCTTGGCCAGGAAGGTAAAGCCCTGGTGGCCGCCTTCGGCAATCGCATCGCTGTAGCCCGAGGTGAGGATCACCGGCAGTTGCGGGCGTTGGCGCCGCAGTTCGCGGGCCAGCGCCAAGCCCCCCATGCCGGGCATGAGCACATCGGAAAACACGGCATCGAAATCGCCCGCCGGGCCGGCCAACAAGGCCAGCGCTTCCTCTGCCGAATTTGCCCAACTGATCCGGTAGCCGTGGTCCTCGAGAATCTGCGCGGTGAACGTGCAGAGGTCGGGGTTGTCCTCCACCACCAGTATCCGCCCTCGGGCCTTGCCGACCTCGGGTTGGGTGGGGGCGGCGGTGACGTCGGCCGGTTCGGCAGGCGGGGCCTCTTGCGGCAGGTACAGGGTGAACGTTGTGCCTTCGCCCTCGACGCTGACCACGGCCACATCGCCACCGGACTGCTTGGCGAAACCGAACACCTGGGACAGGCCAAGCCCGGTGCCTTCACCGGGCGCCTTGGTGGTGAAGAAGGGGTCGAAGATGCGATCGAGCAACTGCGCGGCAATACCGACGCCGCTGTCGACCACCGAAATGGCCGCAAACGTGCCCGCCGGCGCAGGCTGACCACGCAGCGCGGGCATGCGCTGATCGGCCAACAGGTGCAGACGCAAGGTGCCTTCGCCGGCCATGGCATCGCGGCCGTTGAGCATCAGGTTGATCACCGCCGTTTCCAGTTGGCTGAGGTCGGCGCGGATATGGCAAGGCGCGTCGGGCAGTTGCAGTTCCACCTTGATACGCGCCCCGGTGGCGGTATCGAGCATCTCGGCCATGGCCTCCAGGCGGGGCCCGGCCTCGAACACTTGCGGGCTCAATGCCTGCCGGCGGGCGAAGGCGAGCAACTGGCCGGTCAGTTTGGCGCCCCGGTCGACGGTGTCGGCCATGGTCTTCAGGTAACGTTCGCGACGGCTTTGCTCAAGGTCGGGGCGCTGCAGGAAGTGCAGCGACGAGCGGATGATGGTCAGCAGGTTGTTGAAGTCGTGCGCCACGCCACCGGTGAGCTGGCCGATGGCTTCAAGCTTCTGCGCTTGGCGCAAGACGGCTTCGGTGTGCAGCAGTTGGCTGGTGCGTTGGTCGACGCGCTGTTCCAGCGTGGCATTGAGCGCCTCCAGCGCCGCCATCGCCTCGCGCACTTCGGCATGGGCCTGGACCCGCTGGATATGCGACCAGCAGCGCTCGGTCACCTCGCCGATCAAGCGCAGCTCGTAGCCGGTCCACACCCGGGGCGCCTTGTCGTGGATGGCCATCAGTGCGGTCAGGCGGCCGTCCTTGATCAGCGGCATGCAGATGGTCGCGGTGATGCCGATGGCCTGGAAGGTCGCCGCTTCTTCGGCGGCCAGTTCGCTGAGGTTGTCGTTGATGACCAACGGCTCGCCAGCGCGCAACTGGCTGACTGCCAGACGGCCGAAGTCGGCCAGGCGGTATTGGCCAATCAACCGTGGCGAACCGGCTGCCACGGCGTCGCCACAGATGTTGAAGCCATCCTGGTCGGCATCCATGACCGCGTAGGCGCAGCTGGAAAGCTGCAGGTGCTCGACCAGCATGCGCGTGGTGATGGCCATGATCCGCTCGGGGTCGGTGGCGTTGGCCACCTCGCGGCCCAGGCCGTCGAGGAAGTTGAGGCGCTGGCTGTTGACCACGCTGGTGGTGGTTTCGGTCACGGTGTCGAGCATGCCCAGCACGCTGCCGTCCTCGCCACGGATGGGGCTGTAGCAGAAGGTGAAATAGGCGCGCTCGGGGCCACCGTTTCGGTCGATGACCAGCGGGAAGTCTTCGATGAACACCGCTTCACCGGCCAGGGCGCGGTCGGCCATGGCGCCGATCTCGCCCCAGGCTTCCTGCCACACCTCGCTGAACGGGCGGCCCAGGGCCTGTGGCTTGCTGCCGAGAATCTCGGTGAAGGCGTCGTTGTAGAGGGTAATCAGCTCATTGCCCCATAGCACTGCCTGCGGGAAGCGCGAGCCCAAGCACAGTGCCACCGTCGTCTTGAGTACGCTGGGCCATGCCTGCAGCGGGCCAAGTGGGGTGCTGTGCCAATCATGCTGGCGGATGTGTTCGGCCATCAGCCCGCCGCCATCTAGCCATTTCGCCATGTGCTCTGCCGATCCTTTTGCCTGGGAGCATAAGGGTGCACCGAGAATGGCCAATTGGCGAGGCCTTTATGTCGCCTGGTTCGGCCTTTTCGCGGGGCAAGCCCGCTCCCACAGGTGCCCCTCTGCATTCGGATTCAAAGGTGGCCTGCGGGAGCGGGCTTGCCCCGCGAAAGGGCCGGACCAGGCTCAGCGAATAAAGTGCACCTTGCCGGTATCGTCGTTGCCCATGTAGATGCCGTAAACCCCCGCCTGGCGCTCAAGAATGTAGCGCTCTAGAATCTGCCGGATCGCCGGATAGTAGATTTCGTCCCAGGGGATTTCCCCCGGTTCGAAGAACTTGTAGGCCAGGGTCTCCGGCCCGAACTGCCCGGTCTCCTGGGTGGCGATGGCGCGGAAGATGATGTACACCTCGCTGATCTTGGCCACGCTGAAGATCGAATAGGGCGAGACGATTTCGGCGTGCACGCCGCTTTCTTCCCACACTTCGCGCAACGCCGCCTGCTCGGTGGTTTCGCCTGCTTCCATGAAGCCTGCAGGCAAGGTCCAGGTGCCAGGGCGCGGCGGGATGGCGCGCTGGCACAACAGGTACTTGCCATCGCGCTCGATGATGCAGCCGGCGATGATCTTCGGGTTGATGTAATGGATGTAACCGCAGGCGGTGCAGCGCAGGCGTTCGTGGGTGTCGCCTGTGGGAACGCCCCGAGCCAGTTCCGTGGTGCAGTGCGGGCAGTAGCGCGGGGCGTTGGGCATGGTCAGCGGCCTATGCGGGGTTCTATACGGGGTTCTTTGAGGGCCAGGGGCTCGACCATGTCGCGCACCTTGGTGTTGTCATCCTGCTTCTGGCGCAGGTAGTCCAGGGCTACCTTGGCGGCAGCGCGGACGTGATCGACCGAGGCCTGGTGGGCAACCAGCGGGTCGCCGCCCTTGATCGCCTCGACGATCTTTTCCATCTCCCGGTTGCTGGCACCCCGGCGGTTCTCTTGCGAGACCGAGGTGGCACGCAGGTAGCTGATGCGTGCCTGCAACTGGCGCAGCTGCTGGGCGGCGACCTGGTTGCCGGAGCCTTCCAGCAGCACGTCGTAGAAGCCTTGCACCGAGTCGAGCACCTGTTGCAGCTCGCCTTCTTCCAGCGCTTCGCGGTTGACCTCCAGCGCGCGTTCCAGGGCGCGGATGTCCTTGGCCTTGGCATTGAGCGTGAACAGCTGGACGATCAGGCCTTCGAGCACGCAGCGCAGCTCGTAGATATCGCGGGCATCTTCCAGGGTAATGATTGCCACGCGCGGGCCTTTGGCATCGGCGAATTCGACCAGGCCTTCGGATTCCAGGTGGCGCAGCGCTTCTCGCACCGAGGTACGGCTGACCCCGAGGCGGTCGCAGAGGTCGCGTTCTACCAGGCGGTCACCCGGCAGCAGATGGAAGTTCATGATCGCGGCGCGCAGCTTGTCGAGCACGATTTCGCGCAGGGTAACGGGGTTGCGGTTGACCTTGAAGCTGTCGTCGAGTGGCTGGCGTTTCATCAGGTGCGCTCTTTATGAGGCTGTTGCGCCAACATCGCGGAGTGCCTGGAACCTTGGCACTCCTTGCAGTGGTTCGAACAGCCCGTTGTTAACGGGTTGACTCCGCATCGGCTTCGGCGAACGCTTCGCGGGCCAGGCGGAAACTGTCCACCGCCGCGGGTACGCCGCAATAAATGCCGACTTGGAGCAGGATCTCGCGAATCTGTTCACGGCTCAGCCCATTACGCAATGCGCCGCGGATATGCAGCTTGAGTTCGTGGGGCCGGTTGAGCGCGGAAATCATGGCCAAGTTTATCATGCTGCGCTCTTTGAGCGACAAGCCATCGCGGCCCCAGACATGGCCCCAGCAGTACTCGGTGACCAGCTCCTGCAGCGGTTTGGTGAACTCGTCGGCGTTCTGGATGGAACGGTTGACGTACTCCTCGCCCAGCACCTGGGTGCGGATCTGCAGGCCTTTCTCGTACTTTTCGTTGCTCATGCACTGTACTCCGGAAGAAAACAGGGGCCGCTACCGAGGGTGAGGCGATAGCGCGGCCCCTAAAAGCAGGACGGTCGGTGTCTGTCAGCCAAGTGGCGGCAGGGCGCCCAGCTTGCCCCGGTGATAAACCATCGGCGTCACCGGCGCAGCCGGCAGCACCAGGTTCTTCACCGCGCCGACGATGATCGCGTGGTCACCGCCGTCGTACTCGCGCCACAGTTCGCACTCGATGATCGCCGTGGCCTTGGCCAGCAACGGGTTGCCCAACTCGCTCAGGTGCCAGTCGATGCCTTTGGCTTTCTCCTTGCCCTTGCCGGCAAACGCATAAGCCTCGGCAGTCTGGTCGGCAGACAGCAGGTGAATGGCGAACTGCTTGCTGTCACGCAGGATCGGGTAGGTGTCGGAGGCGTAGTTGGGGCAGAACAGCACCAGCGCCGGCTCGATCGACAGCGCGCTGAACGCGCTGGCGGTGATGCCGACGATGCCGCCGTCGGCGTCCAGGGTGGTGACCACCGTAACGCCGGACGGGAACGAGCCCATCACGTCTTTGTAGATGCCTGGTTCGATCATCTCGTGCTACCTCTCAACGCATCACAAACGGGTCGGGCATGGGCGCGGTGGACAGGTTGATCCACACGGTCTTCAGCTCGGTATAGGCCAGCACCGAATCGATGCCGCTTTCACGGCCGTAGCCGCTGTTCTTGAAACCACCGATCGGCGCCATGGCCGAGACCGCGCGGTAGGTGTTGACCCAGATGATGCCCGAGCGCACGTCGCGGGCCAGGCGGTGGGCGCGGCCCAGGTCGCGGGTCCAGATGCCGGCGGCGAGGCCGAACTGCGAGTCGTTGGCGATTTCCAGGGCCTCTTCCTCGGTCTTGAAGCGGATGACCGCAGCCACCGGGCCGAACACCTCTTCCTGCATGATGGTCATGGCGTTGCTGTCGCACTCGAACAGGGTCGGCTCGTAGAACCAGCCGTCACCCTCGACCTCGGCACGCTTGCCGCCCAGGTGCAGCTTGGCGCCTTCGGCCTTGGCCGCGGCGACCAAACCTTCGACCACGGCCAGTTGCTGGGCGGTGGCCATCGGGCCCATTTCACTGGCCTCGTCCTGCGGGTTGCCGATGCGGATGCGCTTGGCACGCTCGACCAGGCGGGCGACGAACTCGTCGAAGATCTCGTCCTGCACCAGCAGGCGCGAGCCGGCCACGCAGCTTTGCCCGGAGGCGGCATAGATGCCGGCCACGGCGCCGTTGATGGCGCTGTCCAGGTCGGCGTCGGCAAAGATGATGTTCGGCGACTTGCCGCCCAGCTCCAGCGACAGCTTGGCGAAGTTCTCGGCGCTGCTGCGCACCACGTGGCGGGCGGTGGCGGCGCCGCCGGTGAAGGCGATCTTGCGCACCAGCGGGTGGCGGGTCAGCGCCGCGCCGGTGCTTGGGCCGTAGCCGGTGACCACGTTGACCACGCCCGGCGGGAAGCCGGCCTCATGGGCCAGGCGAGCCAGTTCGAGGATGGTCGCCGAGGCATGTTCGGACGGCTTGAGCACGATGGTGTTGCCGGCGGCCAGGGCCGGGGCCAGCTTGATCGCGGTCAGGTACAGCGGGCTGTTCCACGGGATGATCCCGGCGACCACGCCGATCGGCTCGTGCACGGTGTAGGCGAACAGGTCCGGCTTGTCCAGCGGCAAGGTGCCGCCTTCGAGCTTGTCGGCAAGGCCTGCGGTGTAGTGGAAGAACTCTGGCAGGTAGCCGACCTGGCCGCGGGTTTCGCGGATCAGCTTGCCGTTGTCACGGCTTTCCAGCTGGGCCAGGTGCTCCTTGTTCTCGGCGATCAGGTCACCCAGGCGGCGCAGCAGCTTGCCGCGCGCGGTGGCGGTGATGCTGCGCCAGGCTTTGCTGTCGAACGCGCGCTGAGCGGCCTGCACGGCCAGCTCCACATCGGCTTCGTCGGCGTCGGGCAGTTGCGCCCAGGCCTGGGCGGTGGCCGGGTTGAGGCTGTCGAAGGTCTTGCCGCTCTGGGCATCGAGCCATTGGCCGTCGATGCACATCTGGAAACGTACGAGGGTCATGCAACAATCCCCTTGGCGGATTCGGTGAGGGTGCGGGCTTGCTTGAGGAAGTCCAACAGCATCTTGTTGACTTCACGCGGTGCTTCCACCGGCATCATATGCCGTTGCTCGGCGAGGACCACGCTGTGCGCGCCCGGAATGCTGGCGGCAAGCTGGCGGGTCATGGCCGGGGTGGAGCCCGAGTCGAGTTCGCCGGTGGCGATCAGCGTCGGCACCTGGATACTGCCCAGGTCGCTGGCGCGGTACATGTCCTGGGTGGCGAACAGCGAATAGGTGGTGTGGTAGCCCTGCGGGTCGTTGCTCGCCAGTACCTGGCGAATGGCGGCGACCTGGGCCGGGTTGGCGGCCTTGTATTCGCGGCTGAACCAGCGGTCGAGGGCGGCGTCGACGTTGGCGTCGGGGCCCAGTTCTGCAGCCTGGGCGGCGCGGGCAATTACCCCGGCACTTTGCTCGGGGGTGCGGTTGAACACGCTGTTGAGCACCACCAGCGCCGCCAGCCGCTGCGGGTAGGCGAGGGCGAAGGCGCGGGCCACCAGGCCGCCCATGGAGAAGCCGATCACGGTTGCCTGGGCAATCTGCAGGTGGTCGAGCAGCTCGGCGAGTTGGGCGGCGTAGCCGTCCAGGCTGGTGTCGGCGGCTGGCAGCGCGCTCTGGCCGTGGCCTAGCATATCGTAGGCGATGACGCGGTAGTCGTTGGCCAGGCCAACGAACTGACCACCCCACATTTCTTTATTCAGGCCCACGCCGTGGATCAGTACCACAGCCTGGCCCTGGCCTTGAACCAGGTAACTGGTCCCGGCCGGTGTACGTTCAGCGACAGGCTGAATCATGGAGGGCGCTCCTTGAAGGTCGGGCGCGGCGGGTAAGCACGCCACGCCCCGGCCCGTCTTGGTTGTTGTTAT
>NZ_JANIAG010000183.1:0-10933 GCF_028682155.1 Pseudomonas sp. 39004 | reverse complement strand
CAAGCCCTTCTTCGGCGAACAAGGCATCGCCCTGTGACCCTCTGCGGTCCCTTGTAGGAGCGGCCTTGCCGGGGCGCCGGGCCGGTCGGAAAGGGGCGCGCAGCGGCCCCAGATTGGTGCGTCACCGCTGATAGTGCCGGGGCTGCTTTGCAGCCCTTTCGCGACGCAAGGCCGCTCCTACAACGGGCGTCGCTCGCCAAGGTGCAGAAGGCGCCCAGCTCGCCGGCCTCGAAACAGGACCTCCTGATTACAATGGCATCACTTGCTGGGTGGCTTGTGCCGGGCGTACATCGCGGTACCCCCAGCAGATGCACCGCGAGCTTGTAGTTCGAACGTCTGCGGGTATGCCTTGATCAGGTCGCTCAGCTTCTTGAAACCATGGGTACGCGGGTCAAACTCCGGGCGAAGCTTCGAGATGTTCGTACCCAACACACTTAAATGTGCCCAGCCATCCTCATCAGCAATATCGTCCAGAATCTTGGTAATGAAACCGATGGGCGCCTTGGGCTTCTTGGGCTTTTCTGCCGCCACCGGTTTTGCATCAGGCGTCACGGAGGACTCGACAGACGCCTCGGCATTGGGCGACTGAGCGGCTTCGTCACGCAGCAATTCGATGTAGATGAACTTGTCGCAAGCGGCCACAAAGGGCTTGGGCGTTTTTTCCTCACCAAACCCGTAAACCGTCAAGCCTTCCTCCCGCAGCCTTGAGGCCAGGCGTGTGAAGTCGCTGTCGCTGGACACCAGGCAAAAGCCATTGAAGCGCCGGGTGTAGAGCAAATCCATGGCGTCGATGATGAGCGAGCTGTCGGTGGCGTTCTTGCCCTTGGTATAGGCAAATTGCTGGATGGGTTGGATCGAATGGTCGAGCAGCACTTTTTTCCAGCCACCGAGTTGCGGGCCAGTCCAGTCACCGTAGATCCGCTTGACGCTGGCAACACCGTACTTGGCGATCTCTTCGAAAAGCCCCTCTACGATCGCAGCTGGCGCATTGTCGGCGTCAATCAGTACTGCTAAGTGTTTTTGCGTGGTGGTAGAACTGTGTGTAGCCATGGTCATCCTTGGGGCATGAAAAGAAGCTGTTCTCAGTCATTCTGGCTGCATTGCACCAACTGCCGCAGCTTAATCGCTTTTCGCGACTCGGTCATACAAAGGCGCGCCGGGCCGTACAGGATGGTTTTTCGGCATTGAGTACCAGCTCAAGCCCCCAGCCATTGTGAATGTGGTTCGCGATCTCAAATTCGCGCCAGTGAGTCATTGCCTGGCCATCGATCATGCGTGGTTCACACTCGATCAGCCAAGCCACGGCATTGAGGAACTGACCATGGGAAAACACCAGAATGTCTTGTGCCGGGTGCAAGGCCAGGCGATCCAAGAACGACCGCGCGCGCTCAATAAATGCGAGGAACGACTCTGCGCCTTCTCCGTCGACGTGGGAAGGATCAGCTTTAGCCCAATACAGGTCGACCCAAGCTTTTCGTTGAGCAACCGTAGTATTCACGCAATTCGCAGGCGCGAGGTAGGTGAATTCTTCGATGGGCCATGTCTCGCAGGTAACGCTGGGGAACACTGAAATCGTGGCATCCGCGGTTGCTTGAGCGCGTGAGAAGGGTGACGCAACGATCAATCCAGGCGCCTTGCTGATTGACCTGGCTACGCGCGCTGCTTGATCGCGGCCCTTATCAGTCAGTGGGATGGTCGCGTGATCCAGGGTGGCTGCGCCGGCATTCGCCGCGCTTTCTCCATGACGTATGAGGCGGACGATCTTCATTTTACCGGTGGAGTACAAATGTTCTCCTCCTTGTAGGTGAGTGCTCAAGGTTCAGGGCAGGCTGGGCGTGGTGGCGCCTGATCGTTGCGCACCTAGGCGCAACCCAGCGATGTCGCGCTTTGGCGGCGTGCCGAACTGCCGCCCATACTCGCGGCTGAACTGCGAGGGGCTTTCATAGCCGACTTTGAAGGCAGCGGTGGCGGCATCCAGATGCTCGTTGAGCATCAACCGTTTCGCCTCGTTCAACCTCAACCATTTCTGGTACTGCAGCGGGCTCATCGCGGTGAGCTGGCGGAAGTGATGATGGAAGGTCGAGAGCCCCATTTGCACCTGGGAGGCCAGCTCGTCCACCCGCAGCGGGGCGGCGTAGTTCAGCTTCATCCAGTCGATGGCCTTGGCTATTCGGTGCCCCTTGCTGCCCACGGAAGCGATGTAGCGCAGGAGAGGGGCCTGGTCACTGAGTAATAGCCGGTAGTGGATTTCTCGCTGAATGAGCGGCCAGAGGGTAGGGATCGCATCGGGCTCTTCCAGCAACTCGATCAGGCGGGTGAAGCTCTGCAGCAGCTTCGGGCTGAGTTCACCCACTCCCGCGCTGGTATGAAAGGCCTGACCGCTCACTGGAAGACGACCATCTTGCGCGATCAATTCCGCCAGCGTGCGCAGGTCGAGCCTGAACACCAGGCCAAGACAGGGGGCTGCCTCGCTGGCCATCGTCACCGCCGAGTTGGCGGGGATATTCAGTGAAGTGACCAGGAAGCGGCTCGTGTCGTAGGGGAACACGTCGCTGCCAATGACCATCTCTTTGGCGCCCTGGGCGACCAGCACGATGCTCGGCTCAACGATGCACGTGATCGGCGGGGCCGGTGCATGACGTCGGTAGACGCCGAGCGCTGCAATGCGCGTCGCGAAATCGCCAGCGGTAGGCGCATGGGCGCCGATGACCCTGCACAGCGTGGCCATTGGGTTAGAGGGAGAGGGCGGTTGTGGGCTGGCGTGCATAGGAAGCATCCGATGATCTCGTGGGAAAACACTACGCGTGCGCTGCCTGAGCTGTCCATGCCCGGTCAGCACGGCTTGGAGATTTAGGCAAGAAAACTAGCCATTTGCTCTACTGGTAGGCCGGTTTACGCGAGGAAGATGACAGTTCATTCACTGCGGGAGCCGCGGACATGCCCCATGGAGCGAACAGTTTGTACAAGCGTGAGCCGGTTTCGCTCGAACGGGATTCACTACCCCTTCAACATTCAAGCCGCCAGGTTTGGAGTGCTGTCCTGGCGATGTCACTCTGTGCCTTCGCCCTGGTGGCGTCCGAATTTTTGCCAGTGAGCTTGCTCACCCCCATTGCATCCGATTTGTCGCTGACTGAAGGCCAGGCCGGGCAGGCCATTTCAATCTCGGGCTTCTTCGCCGTGATCACTAGCCTGTTGCTGGCCACCCTGACCCAGGGGATCGACCGCAAGCCTGTGCTACTGGCCACAACGGCGCTGATGCTGATTTCCGGAGGGATGGTGGCATACGCCCCGGACTACCTGACGTTGATGGTGGGGCGCGCCGTGCTCGGGATTGCCATCGGTGGTTACTGGTCGATGTCCACAGCGGTGATGATGCGCATCGCACCCAAAGCGCTCGTTCCCAAGGCCATTGCCGTGATGCAGGGCGGTACCGCACTGGCCACGGCAGTCGCGGCTCCGGTCGGGAGTTATTTGGGCGGCATCATTGGCTGGAGAGGAGCATTTTTTTGCGTGGTGCCGTTGGCCGCGTTGGCGTTGATCTGGCAAGCGTTCACGCTGCCGGCAATGCCGAGTGAGCGCGCTAAGTTATCGGCCACCGGCTCGCTGCGCTTGCTGGGAGACAGCAGGGTCGCGCTCGGCATGGCCGCCGTTGCCTTCCTCTTTATGGGGCAGTTCACACTGTTCACTTATCTGCGGCCCTTCCTGGAAACGGTCACGCAGGTGGATGTGCCTACGCTCTCGCTGCTCCTGCTGATCATTGGCGCCGCAGGATTGGTAGGCACTGTGTTGGTGGGCGCCCTCGTTGCACGACATCTGAATCGGGTGCTAATGGGGATACCGTTGATCATGACCGCCATCGCATTCGCCGTGATCGCGGTGGGTAGCTGGGTCGTTCCAGTCGCCGTTCTGCTGGGTTTCTGGGGGCTGATCGCTACCTGTGCTCCCGTGGGATGGTTCACCTGGTTGGCCAGGGCACTGCCGCGCGATGCTGAAGCCGGGGGTGGCCTGATGGTCGCGGTGATTCAGTTGGCTATTACTGTAGGGGCAACGGTAGGCGGCGTGCTGTACGACGGGATGGGCTATCAAGCTACGTTCGTAGCCAGCGGAGTATTTTTGCTTGTTGCAGCTGTGCTGAGCGCTATGACCCGCCGCAAGTAAGCCAGTACCGGCTAAATGCCGGTGAGATTTTGCGGGCAAAAGAAAGCCCGCTGCTAGGCGGGCAAGGTCTATCACACGTAGGGATAGCTTCAGGTTCTCTCAAACCACGTGAAAATTGAGTGAAAGAAACGTTCTCATGATGTGATGGCCGCATCTTAAAGATGAGGGCAGACCGGTGTAGCCATCAAAAGGCTTCCAGGACAATCTTGCCGCGTGCCTTGCCACTTTCGATTACGGCGTGCGCGCGCTTGAGATTATCGGCGTTGATCGTGCCGAAGTGCTCACCCACGGTGGTTTTGAGTACACCGTCATCGATCAGCTTTGAAACACGCTCGAGCAATTGGTGCTGCTTGATCATGTCCTCGGTTTTGTACAACGAACGTGTGAACATCAGCTCCCAGTGCAGTGACAGCGACTTGCGTTTGAGTGGCATTACATCCAGCTGTGCGGGGTCGTCGATCAGCGCCAGTTTGCCTTGTGGACGAAGCACTTCCACCAACTGCGCAAGGTAGGTGTCGGTGTGCGTCAGGCTGATCACATAATCGACCGTATCGAGCCCGAGCGCTTGCAACTGAGGCGCGATCGGCTTGGAGTGGTCGATGACATGATGGGCACCCAGTTCCTTGACCCACGCCTGGGTCTCAGGCCTTGAGGCGGTGCCGATGACGGTCAGCTGCGTGAGCTTGCTGGCCAGCTGAACCAAAATCGAACCCACCCCGCCAGCCGCGCCGATAACCAAAAGGCTTTGGCCTTTACCTGCATTTTCGACAACGCCCAAGCGGTCAAACAGCAGCTCCCACGCGGTAATCGAGGTCAGGGGGAGGGCAGCGGCACTCGCATTATCCAAGCTGCGAGGCTTGTGCCCGACGATGCGTTCATCCACTACGTGAAGCTCACTGTAGGTGCCCGGGCGGTCGATAGCACCGGCGTAGAAAACCTCATCGCCCGGTTGGAACAACGTCACTTCAGCACCTACCTCACGGACGACGCCGACGGCATCCCAGCCCAGCACCTGTGGTTGCTCACCGCCACGGCTTGCACGGATCTTCGTATCAACCGGGTTGACGGCGATAGCCTTGACCTCGACAAGGAGGTCCCGGGCACCGGGTGTCGGGGTGGGCAGCTGCGTGTCGTACAGCGATTGAGGGTCTTGGATCGGCAAACCGGGTTGGGTGTAGACGACGGCCTTCATTGGTTTGACTCTCTGATTGAATGTGGGTTAAGGCTAGACGTTTCGATTCACTCAAGAAATAGCCTGAATGGAGTAAGACTTTGTCGCCTGTGGTGAAAATGGTGGGTAGCGTTTGACCTGCTGATCATTTGGCGTTGTAACGCGGAGCAAGCAGATTGCTGGAAAGCTGACTGAACATGGCCTGTCGGCTGGCTTCGTAGCGTTCGAAAGCTTGCAAGTCATGCATCGAGGGGATGGAGATCAACACACTGTCGTCGAAATCCTGCAGGGCTCCGTCCACCAGGTCTTGGGCCGACATCACGATGCCCGGATCGAGGTTCTCGACAGGCAAGCCACCGATCTGCCAGAAGTCGGTGGCTGTGGCCCCTGGTAGCACCGCCTGGATTTTGATGCCTTTATCCGCTAGCTCCTTGTGCAGGGACTGAGTGAACGCGGTCACATAGGCCTTGCTGCCGCCATACACGCCATTGAGCAGTTCTGGCGCCAGGCTCACGATGGACGAGATATTGATGACGGCGCCGTGCTTGCGAGCGGTAAATCCTGGGATGGCGGCGTAGGTAAGGCGGGTGAGGGCGGTCACGTTGAGGGTGATCATTTCGGCCATGCGCTCGACATCACTTTCCAGCAGGCTGGTGTGGGTGCCGATGCCTGCGTTGTTCACGAGCAGGCTGATGCTGGCGTCTTCACGCAGTTTGCGTTCTACCTTGGCGAGGTCATCTGCCTTGGCTAGGTCTGCCGGATACACCTCTACGTTCTGCCGGGTTTCGCTGGTGAGCCGGCTGGCCAAGGTGTTGAGGCGCTCCCGGTTACGGGCGACCAGCACCAAGTCGTAACCCCGGCGGGCCAAGCGTTCTGCGTAGATCGATCCGATTCCGGTGGAGGCGCCGGTGATGAGGGCGGTGCCCTTGAATTGCTGCGTCATGGTGATGTTCCGGTGTTTGGGTGTGGAGCCATGATGCAGAATAGCGCTGTTGTCTTAAACGACGCATATAATACGGTTTTAGGACATTGAACAGTGGAGCTCTACCATGCACCGGGTCGGCTACCTTATTACCGAAGGTTTCCAGGTCATGTCGCTGGCAACGCAGGCGGTATTCGAGTTCGCCAACATCGTCGCGGGCGAAACGGTTTACAGAATCCAGAATTTCTCCATGGAGGGTGGCACGGTGCGCTCTTCTCTGGGGATGTACATGGATACGCTTCCTCTTGGGGCTCCTGGTTTGGCCGATACCTGGATGATTACGGGGACTTTGACGCCATTGACGCCTCCTGGTGCAGACGTGCTGGCCAGTGTGCGGGGTTTTGTCGACGGCGCACGGCGCACTGCGGGCCTTTGTACGGGCTGTTTTGTGTTGGCTCAGGCAGGCGTGCTGGATTATCGGCGTGCAACGACGCATTGGGCCTATGCGAAAAAGCTGCGCGAGCTGCATCCGAAGATTGAAGTCGAAGAAGATCGGATATTCATTGTGGACGGGCAGATCTGGACGTCCGCCGGCATGACCGCTGCCCTGGATATGGCGCTGGGTATGGTGGAAAAAGACCTGGGAGCCGAAATGGCCAGGTCCGTGGCGCGCAAGCTCGTGATGCATCAGCGCCGCTCGGGTGGGCAATCCCAACACTCCGAACTGCTGACGCTTGCACCGAAGTCGGATCGGATTCAAAGCGCTCTGGATTACGCTCGCAAAAATTTGAGTCGTCCGTTGAGTGTTGAGGAACTCGCTGAAGTTGTGCACCTGAGCCCCCGGCAGTTCACCCGCGTGTTCACCGCCGAGACCGGGCAATCACCGGCCAAGGCCATAGAGCGTCTTCGTCTTGAGGCTGCCCGATTGATGATTGAGCAGAGCCGACACAGCCTGGATGTGGTGGCTAAAGAAACTGGTTTTAGGGATCGCCGGCATATGCGCGAGGTATTCATCCGCGGATTCGGCGTACCGCCACAAGCGGTGCGAAGGGATGCACGGCGGGTGGTACCTGCTTAAGAAGCGGTGCTAAACGGTTATGTGTGTGCGCCAATCGCGACTTTAGTCAGTGGAGGAAGTTTGTGATGACAGTTTCGGAATTGATGGTACTGGCGCGGGAAGCACCTCAGGATCTGCTGTGTTGGTCGAGCTTCGTAGCGCAGACCGAATTCGCCTGGCAAAACTCAATCTTGGTGTCAGATGCAGAAAGGTGGCAGACCCTTTGGTTTGAGATGGAAATTGTAAATGCGCTGGCATTGGCCGAGTGGGAGGATGATGGGCGTCCTTGCGATTGGTCTGGCCGTTGGCGCGAAGGGTACGAACAGGATGCGAAAGCGTTAGTTTCGGAGCTGCTGCCACTGCTTGTTAGCCCTGAGGCAAAGGCGTGATGCGGCGCAATGAGCTGCGGCGGCTCATTAGGGGGCGATTGGATGTCTCGCTCTTACGTCACGCTCTTGAGTTCAGCGCGTAGCTTGCGCAGTTCGGCCTGCCGATCGTCGTCTTGCTGACGCTTGCTATAGAGCTTGATCCAGGCGTAAAGGCTGTGCACGGACATGCCCAGGCGCTGGGCGACATCGGCGACAGATTTGCCTTTTTCGGTCACTTGCTTGACCGCTTCGATCTTGAATTCTTCGGGGTAACGCTGACGACTCATGGCACCTCCTATTTGGGCCTCATTATGAGGCTTGGAGGTGTCTAGGAAACCAGGGGCGATTCATAGACGTTATCGCGCTACTAAAATTTTACAGTGTAATCGATGTTTATTCTGGTTTCGTTATCACTTCTGAAGCTCGCGCCGGAACTCAAGTCATTCCTGTAAAAGGCATGGCGAATGCGAAGGGCGAGGTCTTTAGCAGGGCCGGACTGTACAACATATGAAAGCTCCAGGTCTTTTGAGGACTCCGTCAGATTGCTCCCCCCAAGGCTGGGCAGATCGATGTTCGTACCTCTGAGGTAGCGGATCATAGCCGCTAGTCCAGGGACACCCATGGCTACAAAATTGTAGTCGTATCGCAGAAGCATTGTTCGTTCTTTGGGGTTCACGAAATCCGCGCTCATCGTACCATCACTGAGAACGACAGGCTCGCCCCCGGCCAGATAGGCGAAGGCAGTATCTCCCGTTTGATACATGTAGCCTACTCCAAGCGTATGTCCACCCGTTAGGTAACTAAGCGTCAAGCCAGCGTTAAGATTGTCTACTTTACCTGCCTCTGCGCGCCCGCTCTCACGGCTGTCGAATACTCGCAGCTCGGTCTTGAGCCTACCGGATCCAAGTGCAATGGAATGAATACCCCCAATGAAGTCTTGTGCGTAGATGTTTTCGAGATCTGCATGGTAATAGCGTGCCGTAAAGTTATCGGCGAAACGGTACTCGCCACCCAGGTACTCGAAGCGATCTGAAAAAACGCCAGACTTGAAGCGGCCATTCGGTGAGGCCATTGCTATCGGCTGATTGTTCGTAGAATCCCTTAGATTGACTCTATCCATTCGTCCAGCCTGCAAGGTCAAGTTCTCAATTTCTGAACTGGTCACCGACGCCCCCCTGAAGGTTTGTGGCAGCAATCGCGCGGGGCTTGCAGTAATCACGGGAAGCGAAGGAAGTTGAGTACCCACTGAAAGACTCGTTTTAGAGAAGCGAGCTTTCACCGTAGCGCCAAGCTCAGAATATTCGTCCTTTGCCCTTCGTGTCTGTGGATCTATAGGCAAGAGCTGGGTGCCTGATCGCTGAGGTGACGAATCAAGCTTCACCCCCAGCATCCCGGTGAGGTCCAAACCAAAACCTACAGGACCCTCTGTATATCCTGAGTTTGCCCTGAGAATGAAGCCTTGGGCCCATTCGCGAACGGCCGAAATCGGCGAGTCTCCTTTGTAGTCACGATCGAGATAATAGTTCCTGTTCGTTAAGGCAATAGTACTGTCTTCAAAAAAAGCTGCTGAAACAAATGTGCTCATGCAAAGAAATGGCACGCTCAGCGCACACTGCATCAGGCATTCAGCGTTACGTCGCATCGGATTTACCTTCTTATTGTTCTTTGATATCTCAGAGGCTTGTTGCAGTGTGGAGAGGCTTAAGTGAACTACGTCCTAGAAGTGCGACAGCGATCGATGCGAGAACAAAGGCCATTGCAAATAGCAGGTACAAGTCAGAGGGGTTCCAATGGGCATCGATAAGTTGTCCGGCCACAAGCGGTGAGGCAATGGCGCCTGCTCGACCAATGCCGATACCCCAACCCAAACCCGTCACGCGCTGGCTAGCGTCATAGATAGACGGTGTCAGCGCGTAGAGCCCTGCCACACAACCATTCACAAAAATACCAATCAAAACAGCAAGTACAAATGCTAAATGCAGCGCATCTGTAAATTTCACAAAAACGCCAAGCAGCAGTGCGTTGGTCAGGAGATAGATCATCAGCACCTTGGATAACCGGAAGCGTGCTGCCAATAGTCCTACTAGTGCTGTGCCGAAAATACCACCGACGTTGAGCAACACTCCTCCCGTGATCCCTTGTTCGTTGGACAGTCCCGCGGTCACCAGCAACCTCGGAGTCCAGCTCATCACAAAATAAAAACCGAACATGACCAGGAAGAAGGATACCCAAATCAGCAAAGTAGACCGCAATAGGGCGGGGGAGAACAGCTGAGCAAACGATGCACGTAGAGAGGTGCGTGTGGCGTGGGTCGACTCAGGCATTTCGTCGAGCGGTGCGAGTTTAACTCTGAGCCGCAACTGGTTGATACGTTTGATTGCTACATCAGATTTTCTCGACATCAGAAATGCAAGCGATTCTGGCAGCCACAAAAACAACACAGGCAGTATTGCTAGCGTAACGAAGCCACCATAAAGGAAAACGGACCTCCAACCCAACGCAGGAATCATCTTCGCGGCGATTACTCCGCCAATTGTTGCACCCAGCGCGTAGGCCGTTGATTGGAGGCTGATTGCAAGCCCCCGCCAACGTTTATTGGCATACTCGCCTGCGATTACATAGCTACTGGCCAAAATACCACCGATACCCAAGCCGGTAACGAAACGGAAGGCGGCGAGCATTCCAGGACCGGTAGCCTGCGAGGAAGCGAGCATGCCTGCCCCGGCCACGGCTATGCATACAAGGATTAACGGGCGACGGCCGAAGCGATCAGCCCAAGGCGCGATGAAAAGCGATCCGATTGCCATGCCGACTAAACCCGCGCTAAGCAGATAGCCAAGTCGCAGGCCACTGAGGCCCCAGTCAGCGGCTACGGAAGAAGCCGTAAAGGCCATTACTAACACGTCGAATCCGTCCAGCATGTTGATTACAAAACAGAGTGCGATAACCCACCATTGGAAGGCGGACATTCTTTTCTCATCAAGCTGATTCGCGGGGTAGTTACTCATGATTGCCGGCCTCACGCATATTGGAAGGCCCAGAGAGTGAGCCAGCGGACAGGATGCACTGCCCTGCATGAGGGGAAAGTTGGGAAGACATGGCGTTACCTTTTTATTGTTGTGATCAGTGGCGCATGCAAAGCGTGATGTGAACCCAGACATCAGGTAGTGCAGATGCCCAGGCCCTCAATGAATTACGTACTAGTGTCCTGTCTCAAAAATAAATATTCCATTTGAGCTAAGCTTCCATCGTCAACC
>NZ_JANIAG010000182.1:0-10983 GCF_028682155.1 Pseudomonas sp. 39004 | reverse complement strand
GGGCAGGGTCGTCAGGTAATGTGTCATGGCTGGTTTTGCCGAACACTACCCGCACACCGAATTGCGCTGCGGCCCGTCTGAAGACGCTGATGTGATCGAGCTGGTGCAACTGGACATGGCCCAGATCGGCATACTGGCCGCACAGCCCCACTACCCTGCCGACGTCGCCGTGGCGCGCCTGCCTGAACAGGCGGAGTTTTGCGTGTATGTCAGCGCCGACCACCCGCTGGCGGCCCTGCGCACGGTGCAGCGCCAGCAGCTGGAGAGCGTGCGCCAGCTGTACATCAAGACCTACGCCCCCAGCCTGCATCACGACCGCGGCCAAGCCTGGTCGGCACCGGACTACCTGACCTTGCTGGAGTTCGCCGACCGTGGTTTTGGCTGGGCAGAACTGCCCAAAGCGCTGGTCACCCGCTTTGGCAGCGGCCTGGTGCAATTGCAGGTGGCCGGTTACCCGCGGCGGGTCGACATGGATATCGCCTGGTCACGCCGCCGCGCCCTCGGCCCGGCCGGGCAGTGGCTGGTGCAGCAGTTGCTGGGCCAATAGGCCGCCGTCACAGAACCCCAGCGGAATAATTGCCCGCACCCGTGCACCCACGCGCAACAAGCAGTACACCCACCGACAAGTCAGCCGCCCCTCTCCCCCCGTAGCCTGTCACCACGCGCCGAGCTCTGCGGCACGCACCCAAAGCACAACAAGAAACGTTGGTGACCCATGAAAACAGTAGATCCGATCACCCTTGCGGTTGTCCGGGGTGCGCTGGAGACAGCGCAGCGGGAAATGACCTTGACCCTGGAAAAGACTGGCCGCTCCAGTGTGTTCAACCTGGCCCACGACTACTCGAACTCGCTGTTCGACCACCTCCCCGAAATGATCCTGCAAGGCCAGGACATCCCCATCCACCTGGGTTCGCTGATCCCCGCGATGAAGTGCGTGGCCGAATTCTTCGGTGACGACATTGCCGAAGGTGACGTGATCTACCACAACGACCCGGCGTACAAGGGCAGCCACATCCTCGACTGCTGCATGTACAAGCCGGTGTATTACCAGGGCGAGCTGGTGTTCTGGACCGTGTGCAAGGGCCACCTGACCGACATCGGTGGGCCGGTACCTGCTGGCTACAACCCGGACGCCAAAGAGATCTACGCCGAGGGCCTGCGCATCCCGCCCGTCAAGCTGTGGGAAAAAGGCAAGCGCCGAGAGGACGTGATCAACTTCATGCTCACCAACATGCGCGCCCGCCCGTACCAGGAAGGCGACCTCAATGCCCAGTACGGGGCCTGCAAAGTCGGTGAACGGCACTTGCTCGACTTGCTCGACAAGTACGGCGTCGAGCAAGTACGCGCCTGCATCGCCGAGCTGAAGAACATGGCCGACCGCCACATGCGCGCCCTGCTGCGCGACGTGCCGGACGGCCAGTACAGCGGCACCGCCGTGCTCGAAGACTCCGGCCACGGCCTGGGCGAGCTGGCCATCACCGCCCATGTCGAAATCCGTGGCGACCAAGCCCACGTGCGTATCGAAAGCCCACCGCAGGTGCCTTACTTCATCAACTCCTACGAGGGCAACTCGGTTTCCGGCGTGTACCTTGGGCTGATGATGTTCGCCCAGGTCGCACCGCCCTACAACGAGGGCCTGTATCGCTGCGTCACGGTCGATGTCGGCGCCAAGGGCACCCTGTGCAACGCCGAGGAGCCGGCACCGCACGTCAACTGCACCACCACCCCGATGGAAACCCTGGCCGATGCCGTGCGCACGGCGCTGGAGCAAGCCTCGCCGCAGCGGGTCACCGCCTCATGGGGCCATACCAGCGGCATCAACATCGCCGGCCACGACCCGCGCAACGACAACAGCGAGTACGTCACCATGGTACTGGCCTCAATCATTGCCGGCGCCGGCGCCAACAAGGTCATGGATGGCTGGCACGCATGCGGGCCGTTGTGCTGCTTTGGCGCGCTGATGAGCGGCGACATCGAGTTGCTTGAGCACGCCTACCCGGTGCTTATCCACCGCTACAGCCTGATGGCCGACAGTGGCGGTGCCGGTGAGTTTCGCGGCGGTTCCGGCACCCGCCTGGAGATCGAACCGCTGCAACACGCGATGACCGTGGTCGGCTTCGGCGAAGGCCGCCAACTGCCCACGGCCGGCGCAGCCGGAGCACGCAATGGCCTGCTCGCACCCAAGCTCGGCCGGTTGATCCACCAGCACGCGGATGGCACGCAAGACCACTACACCCAGAACCCCATGCTCACCCTGCAGCCCGGCGAGCGGATCATCAACATCAACCCTGGCGGTGGTGGCTACGGCGACCCGTTGCGCCGCCCGGTAGCTGCCGTGCTGCAAGACCTGCGCAACGGCCTGGTGTCGCCACAGGGCGCAGCCCTGGACTACGCAGTGATCGTCGATGCCGACGGCCAGCTCGACGAAACCGCCACCCGCCTTGCCCGCGACCTGCACTGACCGGAGACCCATCATGCGCAATCAATATCGCCTGGGCATCGACGCCGGCGGCACCTTTACCGACTTCATCCTGGCTGACCGCGACGGTGGCGTGCAGCTGTTCAAAGCCCCCTCCACGCCGCAGGATGGCACCCTGGCCATTCGCGCCGGCCTGGCGCAGATCGCCGACGCCACCGGCCGCACGCCGGCCGAGATCATCGCCAACTGCGACCTGTGCATCAACGGCACCACGGTCGCCCTCAACGCCCTGATCGAGCGCACCGGGGTCAAGGTCGGCCTGCTGTGCACCGAAGGCCACGAAGACAGCCTGGAGATCCGCCTCGGCCACAAGGAAGAGGGCCACCGCTATGACGCCCACTACCCGCCGGCGCACATGCTTGCCCCGCGTCACCTGCGCCGCCCCATCGGCGGCCGGATCCTCGGTGATGGCCGCGAACACACCCCGCTGGACGAACGCGCGGTACACGAGGCCATCGATTACTTGCGTGCCGAAGGCGTGCAGGCGGTGGCCATCTCCTTCCTCTGGTCGGTGCGCAACCCCAGCCATGAGCAGCGCGCCGCCGAGCTGGTACGGGCGGCGCTGCCCGGGGTGTTCGTCTGCACAGGCGTTGAAGTGTTCCCGCAAATCCGCGAATACACCCGCACCTCCACCACCGTGGTCAACGCCTACCTGAGCCCGGTGATGGCGCGTTACGTGGCACGCATCGACAGCCTGTTCGAGGAACTGGGCGCGCAGCAACCGGTACGCTACTTCCAGTCCAACGGCGGCCTGGCACCCGGACACCTGATGCGTGAGCGTGCGGTCAACGCGATCAACTCGGGGCCTGCCTCGGCGCCCCAGGCCGGGCTCGCGGTAGCGCGCCCGTTCGGCATCGACAACGTCATCACCGTGGACATGGGGGGCACCTCGTTCGACATTACCCTGACCAACGCCGGGCGCACCAATTTCAGCAAGGATGTGGACTTTCTACGCCAGCGTATCGGCGTGCCGATGATCCAGGTGGAAACGCTGGGCGCCGGCGGTGGCTCCATCGCCCATCTAGACGAATTCGGCATGCTCCAGGTCGGCCCACGCAGCGCTGGCGCCACGCCCGGCCCGGTGTGCTATGGCAAGGGCGGCACTGAACCCACCGTCACCGATGCCAACCTGGCCCTGGGTTACCTGCCTGACGGCGCATTGCTCGGTGGCAGCATTCGCCTGAACCGCCAGGCGGCGCTGGACGCCATCCGCATCAAGGTCGCCGAACCGCTGGGCATCAGCGTGGAACGCGCCGCGTTTGGCATTACCACCCTGGTCAACCTGAACATGGTCAACGGCATCCGCCGGGTGTCCATCGAACGCGGCCACGACCCTCGCGACTTCGCCCTGATCGGTGCGGGCGGCGCGGCGGGCATGCACGTGGTGCGCCTGGCCGAAGAAATCGGTATGCACACCGTGCTGATCCCCAAGGTGGCCTCAGGGCTGTGCGCCTTCGGCCAGATTCTCTCGGATATGCGTTATGACCAGCTGACCAGCCTGTCGATGCGCCTGGACGCGCAGCACGCTGACCTGGCACAGCTCAACCATGCCCTCGCCGAGCTGCGCCAGCAAGGCCTGGCGAACCTGCGCGAAGACGGCTTCGGCGACCAGGCCAGCAGTTGCCACTACACCCTGGAAATGCGCTACCGGGGACAGATCCATGAATGCAGCGTGCAGCTGGAACGCCACGCCCTGGACAGCACCGGGCTGGCAGCGCTGATCGAGGCCTTCCACGTGCGCCACCAGACGCTCTATTCGTACAGCGAGCCTGAGAGCCCAGTGGAGCTGGTCAACCTGGAGTGCTCGGTGATCGGTCACCTGCCCCGCCCGCCACAGCCAACGCTGCAAGGGCCGGCGCAGCCACCGGCGGCAACCCCGGACAGCGAGCGCCCGATGCTGTTCAGTGCCGATGGTGAGTGGCAACGCACGCCGGTGTTCAACGGTAACCGCCTGCTGCCTGGGCAGACCGTGCAGGGCCCGTGTGTGATCGAGGAGGACACCACCAACATCGTCGTGCCGCCAGGCTGGCAAGCCTGCCTGGAGCCGTCTGCCACCTACCGGGTGACACGCGGCGCTTGATCTGAAGGTCGGCACGCGCCGATCATGGGCGTGATACCTGCCCGGCCGCTTTGCGCAGCCGGGCTTTTTTGCACAATAACAAGAGCTGCTTGAGTAGCTTGCCTGCAGTTCCTTTTTTCAATGCTGCCCTCTTTGAAAAAGGACCCACCATGCCCACAGAACTCTCGACCCACGGCTGGGCGCAGCCCGAACGCCAGGCTCGCTGGGCCGAAGCGATCAGTGATACGTACTTCCCGTTGAGCCTGGAATTTGCCACCGAACAGCCATTCGACGGCCACTTGCAGCGCTGGAGCACGCCCACCACCCCGCTCAGCCTGTCACGCCTGCGCTCCAGCCAGCTCGGCTATTCACGCAACAAGGCGCACATCGGCCAAGACTCTGACGCGTTCTACCTGGTTACCGTCCCCAGCCGCAGCGAGGTGCATTTCGAGCAGGATGGCCACCAACTGAGCTGCCGCCCTGGCGGTTTTATCGTCGAGCGCGGCGACGCCCCTTACCGCTTCCACTACCGCGCGGACAATGACCTGTGGGTACTGAAGCTGCCGGAGCGTGCGCTGAAGGCGAACCTGCTCGGGCACAGGCGCTACACCCGCCACTGCTTCGACGCCAGCCAAGGTTTGGGGCGCATCTTCGTCGAACAGCTGGACCTCTGCGCGCGCCACTTCGACGCAAGCCCCGCAGCGGCACGCCACCTGCTGCTGGAGCAAGCAAGTGCGACTCTGCTGCTGGCCCTGCAACAGGACGAGCGCGTGCTGGGCAGCGAAGGTTCCAACCTCAGCACGCTGCACCTGACCCGGGTCGAGCGCTATGTACTGCAAAACCTCGGCGACCCCGACCTGTCACCGCAAGCCATCGCCAATGCCTGCGGCCTGTCACTGCGCTATCTGCACAAGCTATTCTCGATCACGCCCTACACCCTCGGCGAATGGGTGCGCCAACAGCGCCTGGACGCCGTGCACCAGCAACTGCGCGACCCGCACTGCCACCTGGCTATCGGCGAGCTGGCGTTTCGCTGGGGCTTCACCGACCAGGCCCAGTTCACACGCGCCTTTCGCCAGCGCTATGGTTGTACTGCACGCGAGGTGCGCGCGGCGCGCACGCACTGAATGCAGCGGCGCAAGGATGCGCCGGCTTCAGCCGCCAACAGGGGTATCGACCAGCTTCCAGCTGTCGTCGGGGTCGAAGCGCCTCATGGCCTTGGCGAGCTTCTCCCCTTCTGGCCCCAGGTCCTTTTCGAAGACCTGCCCGTCGTGGCTGATCATGAAACTCATCACTCCGCTGTCGTCATACTTGGCAGGCCAGGCAACCAGGGCGAAACCACGGCTCATCTGGTTGCCGATCAGGTAGCTGTAGGCGCCCCCGGGCGCTGACGGGCCTTGTGCATCGAGGATGCGGAAACGGTAGCCGTACCAGTCATCACCGACCACATCCCGGCCGAACAGTGGCCCCAATGGGCTGACCTGGCCATCGCCGGCATCTTCCCAGTACAGGCCGTCGTGCTTGCCGGGTGTGCTGAGGATCTTCTGTGCATACTCGAGCGCACCATTGCCATTGCGGTCTTGCGCGGCGTAATCGAGCTGCGCGTCGTGGTAGGCCAGCACCGACTGCAACGCCGCCAGCTCGTTGCGGCCGATGCGCCTGGCGCGGATTTCGGCGCTGCCGGCCTTGAGGTCGAAACGCCAACCGCGGCTGCCTTGAATGATGGGAATGGGCAGCGTCCATCGTTCGTGCCCCACCGCCAGGATCGCCTGGTGCTCATGGGGCCTTTCAACGCGGTGCGCTTCGCGGTACTGCTGCAGGAACGCATCGACGTCGCTGCGCTGTACGCCGCCGCTGGGGATATAGGTTCGCCAGTCATCCCCCAGCAACTGCGCCAGGCGTGCCTCGTCGGCGTGCTCCTTGCCCAGCGCTGCGACAAAGGCTTCAGCGGCCTTTTCAGGCGTCGGGAAGGCCTCCTGCGCCGCCACCAGGCACGAACCCGCCATCCCCGCAGCCAACAACCAGCAACGGACGCAGGCAACCCACCCTGATCGACGGTTCATCGACGGCCCCCTCCACCACGGCGCATGGGCGCACTGGGCCTGGAGATCTGATGCCCGGCGGCTCGCGCAGTGTGCGGCCGCTGGGCAAACGACTGACTGATGCGACCTCGGTCGGCCTGCGCGCGGGTGCTCGATGGCGAGCGCACGCCATCGAAGGCGTTATTGCGGGCACGGCCAGCGCTGTTGGCCGGCCGCGCTTGCGCTACGTGCTGCCTGGCCTGCAGGTTGTCACGGCTACTGCCCGCCTGCGCTCGGCGCTCGGCAGGCCGTGGGTTGTTCGCCTGCGCTTCGCGCACCCGGTCGCGCGCCTCGCGGTTGCTGGTGGCAGGCCGTTCGATGCCTGCCCTGTCCATCGAGGCGCGCGCCTTGTCCCGTGCCTGGGCACGCTGGGCGTCGTCACCCCGGAAGGCGGTGCGCTGCGCGGCGCCGTCCAGTTGCCGGCCATATTGCTGACGGCTGCGCGCATCGCGGTACGGCACGCCTTCGCGATTTACCGCATTGTGCTGCCACTTGTTCTGATTGTTGCTGATGCGGTTGTTGACGTTGATGTTGTTGTAGCGATTGACGTCGATATCGATGTCGTTGTGGCCCCAGTCGCAGTTGCCCCACAACGAACTGACGATCGCAACGCCGGTACCGAACGCCAGCCCCGCCACCAGTGCGGAGCCTGCGTAATACATCGGCGGCGGCGGGTAATACACCGGCGATGAGGCCGGGTAGGCCCAGGTGCCGTAGGCGGTGGTCGGGTTGTAGCTGGGCACGTACACCACCTGCGGTTCGGCGGGCTCGATGATGATGGTGGTCGGCGCGCTGCTGGCCGGGGCACTGGCCTTGGGCGCCGGCGCCGCCTGCACAGTCACCTGCTGGTACTGGTTGCTCTGCAGGTTACCGGCAGCCTGGGCCTGGTGGCGCAGGCGCTGCACGCCATTCATGACATCGTCGGGTTGCGCGAGGAAGGCATCGCCCAGGCGCTGGACCCAGACCGGGTCCTGGCCGAGGGTTGCCAGCACCTGCGGGAAGGCGACCAGCGCCTGCACACTCGGGTCCCAGGCCTGGTTGGCCACTTGCTTGACCGCAGCGTCGCCAGTGGCCTTGGGGTTGGCCTTGGACCAGGCCACCGCCTCGGCCACTTGCCCGGGGTAGGTCGCCGCCATCAGTACCTGCGCCAGCAGCGCATCCGGGTAAAGGGCAAGGGGCGCCAGCATCTGGTCCAGTTGCTCCTGGGTGAACACTGCCTCCTTGGCCGCAACCGCGGCGGTTGGCGGCGCCGCAGCATCCTCGGCCTTGACCAGCCCCGGTACGCCTTGCAGGCACAGCACCGCCGACAAGACCCCGAACAATGGCATGCGCATGACTTATCCCTATGTGGTCGAACCGCGTGGGTTAACGGTAGCAAAGCTCAGCCGTATTGCCCGCCAGAAGGTGCTGTCGATAGTCACTATCGAGCAAGGCAATTTCTACTGATCGAGGATGCCCAATAACCTTGCTCCATCGCTTCGATCCCCGCGCCCCCCAAACTCTGGAGCTGCTCGATGAACACCTCGGCCCGCCTGTTGCTCACTGCCCTGATTGTTACCGCCATGACCGTGTTGAGCGGCTGCGCCAGCCACCCTGAACTGCGCGCCTACACCGCCGAGGAAACCCGGCAGTTGCAACTCGAAGCGTTGCAACGCCAGGGCCTTTCCCTGGACGAATACGAACAACGGCGGTTGGTCATCCAGCGCGCTGGCAGCGATCAAGTGGTGACAGAGGTTGCCGAACGCTCCCCCTCCAGCCAAGGCTAGGCTCGGCTAGGCTCGGCCACGTTCAGTGCGCGCGAAAATTCCAGATGATTTCCACCACCCGCGACGCCAGAACCAGGTACAGCAAACACAGCGTAACCTGCAGCGCCGTGTGATACGGCAGCTTGGCCAAGCGATGCAGCGTATCGCTGACATTCAACAGCAGCAGCAATGCCGACACGATGATCAACCCCCAGCCGGTCACGCTCGGTACCCACAGCCCTAGGAACACGGGGTCGCTGTTGTGCAGGGCATCCGTACCGGCGGCAAACAGCAGGCCGCAGACCAGCAGGTTCTTGAAATTGTCAAAAACCTTGGTGCTCAGGTCCGCATCCAGCAGGTCGAGGTATTTTCGCCACAGTCTGCGCATGGCCTGGGCCTTGGAGTGGAAAGTGTTCAGGCAATTCTAGAAGAGAATGTGCGACGCTCGGGCGTAAACGCACGATCACCGCTAGCCCTGCCGCCTGGGTGGCGCGCCGAACGGTTTGCACCCTTGGCCAACACGGGTATCCTTGGGCGCTCTACAGCAAGCCTTCCAGGACGGTGACCATGACCAGGCCCCTTCTGTTGCTGAGCGCAGCGCTGCTGTTGAGCCCCGCGCTGCAGGCCCAGCAGATACAGCGCCAATTGGGCGATTTCGACTTCAAACTTGGCACTACGCCGACGCGCAGCATGGCCCAGGGGCTTATTTCGCCAAGCGCCGTGGGGGCCTTTCATGGCGGCCTCGACCTCAGCCACCTCAACGGCTGGTACTTGGGGCAATACGCCCCGAGCATGGGCCTGTCGCCCGACTCCACCCTGCGCCTGGACAGCTACATGGGCTACCAGCACCACTTCGACACCACCCTGGGCTATGAAGTGGGGTTGATCCACTACAGCCAACCCAACCTCTCAGGCCCTGACAGCTACGCCGTCTACGGGGGCATCTCGGTATTCGGCAGCCGTTTTGGTGGCGCGTTGCGTGACAACCCCGACAACCGCACCAGCACCCTGTTCGCCGACCTCGGTCAACTGCCCCTGCTCGACGCCGACTTCACTGTCAAGCTGGCCCATCATCGCCTGGGCACGCCGTTCACGATTGGCGATGGCAGCCAGGTCAGCGCGTTTTCCGACTGGTCGCTGGAGCTGTCGCGGCCTTGGCTGGGCATCGACCTCAATTTGATCTACAGCAACTCCAACCTCAGCGGTACCGGTTGCGATGCCTATGCCGGTATCAATGCGTATTGCGAGAGCGTGGTCACGTTCAAGGCGCAGCGCAGTTTCTTCTAGCCTGAGGCGCTGATCAGTCCGTTGCCGCCACGGCCTCGATTTCCATGAGCATCCCGTCCAGCGCCAAGCGCGGTACCGGTATCAAGGTACACGTCGGTTTCGGGCGATCTGCCCAAGCCTGATTGGCCTCGCTTACCCATTGGTGCAAGCGCGTTTCGCTGTGGTCGACGATCAGCAAGGTCAGCTTGAACACCTGGGCCAGGCTTGCGCCTTTGGAAGCCAAGGCCGTGTCGAGATTGGCCAGTGCCTGGCGGGCCTGCTCGGCGAATACCGGCGAGAGGTGGCCATCGGCATCCTCGCCACCTTGGCCGGCGATATACAGCAAGCGGCTGCCAGCCCGCACTTCAGCGACATGGGAATAGCCATTGCCACTGGGGTCATACAGGCCGGCAGGGTTGGACAGCTGGAAAGGTGCTGGACGGGGCACGGTGAATACTCGCACGGGGAAGAAAGGCCCGAGTATCAGACCTCGAGTTAGCTTGAGGTCAAGAACGTCGTAAGACTTTTCTGATAGCGATGTCGGAGCATTGAACCACGTGTGTGTTTTCAGCGAGGTCTGTCAGCCGCTAGATTGCAAGACCCGGCACGGAGGCCAGCCTGCAACAAGGAAAGCGACAATGACCAAGCATCATTTTCAACTCGCCTACACCATCAACCCACGGCATGAAGGCGATGAGGACGAAGCCGCGAGCGCACGCCTGCATCTGCGCAAGATCGGCTGGGATACCGTTGAGCACATTGAAACCACGCTGTTGGGTGTGGTTCACCTCTACCATGCGACGACGGCGGACCGGATCGACGAGGCCGAGAAGCAGATACGCGACCGCATCCACGAAGAGCTCAAGAGCTTGCGTGTGCTGTCGCGCGTCAGGTTTCACGGCTGCTTGATGGTGGATGGCCTGGGCCAGGCCATCCGTTTCAGCATTCTGCCCTGAGGCGTTGACGGTGGCCGCATCAGGCGCCCCCGCGCCTGATGCTCTGGCTATTACTTTTCCTGCAATACCGCCCTGCCCTTCACTGCGCGCGGCCCGCGCCAAGCCCAGAACAGCAAGCCTGGCAACGGTGCATAGACCACGAATACGACCCATAGCATCTTGCGCTCGGCGCGCCGGTCACTGCCGATGATGTGCCAGATGGCCCAGATTTCCAGAAGAATCACGACGGCTGCGAGGATGATCCAGATCGTTCCGATTTCCATGAGCGCTCTCCCATTGGCGTGTAATGCGTTGGGTTGCGGCAGGCGCTGAGGGTTCAATTTGGTTAAAAGGTACGCCGTCAGGGTTTCGGCGCCTATGAGATCGAGCGCCGCCCGCGCGACGCAAGGCCGCTCCT
>NZ_JANIAG010000181.1:0-10936 GCF_028682155.1 Pseudomonas sp. 39004 | reverse complement strand
ATTAAAAAGCATGTTCTCTGGCAAAGCCTCGCGCCTCAAGGGCTGTAGAGGCGTCAGAAAAAGACGATGCATTCAGGGCATATAAAATATTCGCGTTAGGCATCAGATTGTCGCGAGAGCTTCGCAGCCTCAGCAATCCATCAGGCATAAAAAACCCGGGACCATGCCCGGGTTCTTCGTTCACTGACAGATCAGATGTCCGCCACCTTCTGCCAGACCTTCGGCCTGAAGAACAGCGTCTCCCCCCGCGCCAGGCCAGTCAGGCTATCGTGGTCCTTGACCACCTCAGCTTCGATCAGCTCGCTCTGCCCTTCCACCTTCAAGGTCACCCGGGTCGTCGCGCCCAGCGGGCGAATGTCGCGCACCTCGGCGGCGTGATGCCCCTCGGTCTCATGCCGCGACAGCGACACCTCGTGCGGGCGGAACAGCACATGGTTCCCTTCGCTCAAGGCCAGGCGGTTGGAGTCACCCAGGAAGTGATAAACGAAGTCGTTGGCCGGCTGCTCGTACACCTCACCCGGCGAACCGATCTGCTCGATCACGCCCTTGTTCATCACCACGATGCGGTCCGCCACTTCCATGGCCTCTTCCTGGTCATGGGTCACGAACACCGAGGTCAGGTTGATGTCCTCGTGCAGGCGCGCCAACCAGCGGCGCAGCTCTTTACGCACCTTGGCATCCAGGGCACCGAACGGCTCATCGAGCAACAGCACCTTGGGCTCCACCGCCAAGGCGCGAGCCAGGGCGATACGCTGGCGCTGGCCACCTGAAAGCTGCTCGGGGTAACGGTCGGAGAGCCAGTCGAGCTGCACCATGTTCAGCAGCTCATGCACTTTCTCGGCAATTTTGCTCTCGCTCGGGCGCTCGCCCTTGGGCTTCATGCGCAGGCCGAAAGCGACGTTGTCGAACACGCTCATGTGGCGGAACAGCGCGTAATGCTGGAACACGAACCCGACGTTGCGATCACGCACGTCGTGGCCGGACACATCCTCGCCGTGGAACACGATGCTGCCGTCATCCGGCGTTTCCAGCCCGGCGATGATGCGCAGCAGGGTGGTCTTGCCGCAGCCGGACGGGCCGAGCAAGGCCACCAGCTCACCGCTGTGGATATCCAGGTTGATGTTGTCCAGGGCCTGGAAGCTGTTGAAGCGCTTGCTGACGTTACGAACTTCGATCGACATGAATTATTCCTCCGCAGCGCTGTGGCGCAGGCGGTTAATACGGTTCTCGCTCCACTGCTTGAGCAGCAGGATGAAGAGCGCCAGGATCAGCAACAGGCTGGCCACGCTGAAGGCCGCGACGTGGTTGTACTCGTTGTAGAGGATCTCCACGTGCAGCGGCAAGGTGTTGGTGACGCCGCGGATATGGCCCGACACCACCGACACCGCGCCGAACTCACCCATGGCTCGCGCGGTACACAGCACCACGCCGTAGATGAGGCCCCACTTTATGTTCGGCAGGGTCACGTGCCAGAACATCTGCCAGCCATTGGCACCGAGCAGGCGCGCGGCCTCTTCTTCCTGGGTGCCCTGCTCCTGCATCAGCGGGATCAGTTCACGGGCCACGAACGGCACGGTGACGAAGATGGTGGCCAACACGATGCCCGGTAAGGCAAAGACGATCTGGATATCGTGGTCCTGCAGCCATGGCCCGAAGAAGCCTTGGGCACCGAACATCAACACGTAGACCAGGCCGGCGATCACCGGCGACACCGAGAACGGCAGGTCGATCAGGGTCACCAGCACGCTCTTGCCGCGGAAGGTGTACTTGCTTACGCACCACGCGGCGCTGACGCCGAACACCAGGTTCAGCGGTACCGAAATGGCCACCGCCAGCAAGGTCAGCCTGAGCGCAGACAGCGCATCAGGCTCGAAAATCGCTTCGAAGAAGGTGCCAAACCCGTTCTTCAAAGCCTGCGACACCACGATCACCAGCGGCAGCAGCAGGAACAGCGCGAACACCAGCCAGCCAAGGCCGATCAGAATACGCCGCGAGGTGGCGCTGCCACGCCGGGCAGCATTGGCGGCGGCAGTAGCGCTCAGGGATGAACTAGACATAGCCGGCCTCCTTCAAGGGGTTTCGATACGGCGCTGCAGCAGGTTGATCAGCAGCAGCAGAATGAAGGAAACCACCAGCATCAACACGCCGATGGCGGTCGCGCCGGTGTAGTCGTACTGGTCGAGCTTGACCATGATCAGCAGCGGCAGGATCTCGGTCTTCATCGGCATGTTGCCGGCAATGAAGATCACCGAACCATACTCACCCACCCCGCGGGCGAAGGCCAGGGCAAAACCGGTCAGCCAGGCGGGCAGCAGTGCTGGCGCCAGTACATGGCGGAACACCTGCAGCGGTTTCGCGCCCAGGCAGGCGGCGGCCTCTTCCACTTCACGGGGGATGTCGGCCAGTACCGGCTGCACCGTGCGCACCACGAATGGCAGTGTGACGAAGGTGAGCGCCAGGGTGATACCCAGCGGCGTATAGGCAATCTTGAAGCCCAGGTCGGTGGCGAACTGGCCGACCCAGCCCGCCGGGGCGTACAGGGCAGTCAGGGCGATACCGGCAACGGCAGTCGGCAGGGCGAATGGCAGGTCGATCATCGCGTCGATGATCTTGCGCCCGGGGAAGGTATAGCGCACCAGCACCCAGGCCAGCAGGGTGCCGATCACGCCATTGATGATGGCGGCGAACAGGGCGGTGCCGAAACTCAGCTTGAGCGCGGCGATCACCCGCGGCGCGCTGATGATGGTCCAGAACTGCTCCCAGGTCAGCTGCGCGGCATGCACGAACATCGCGGCCAACGGTATCAGCACAATCAGGCTGAGGTACACCAAGGTGTAGCCCAGCGTCAGCCCGAAGCCGGGTATGACGGGGGAAATACGACGTGACATAAATATCCCTGGTTGAACGCACGAAGCCCGGCGGTTAAGCCGGGCCCGTGCAGGCTACTGAAGGGTGTTGCTCCCGCAGGCGCAGAATTACTGGGCCTGATAGATCTGGTCGAACACACCGCCGTCGTTGAAGAACTTCGGTTGTGCAGTTTTCCAGCCACCGAAGTCCTTGTCGATGGTTACCAGGTCCAGTTTCGGGAATTGCTTGCCGAATTCGGCAGCCACCTTCTCGTCACGTGGGCGGTAGAAGTTCTCGGCGGCAATCTTCTGGCCAGCCGGGCTGTACAGGTGCTTGAGGTATTCGGTGGCAATTGCGGTATTGCCCTTCTTCTCGGCGTTCTTGTCGACCACGGCCACCGGTGGCTCGGCCAGGATCGACAGCGAAGGCACGACGATTTCGAACTTGTCGGCGCCCCCGTCTTCCTTCAGCGCCAGGAAGGCCTCGTTTTCCCAGGCCAGCAGGACGTCGCCCTGGCCGTTGTTGACGAAGGTGATGGTCGAGCCACGGGCGCCGGTATCCAGCACTGGCACGTGCTTGAACAGCTCCTGCACATAGGCCTTGGCCTTGTCTTCGCTACCACCGGTCTTCAAGCCGTAGGCCCAGGCGGCAAGGAAGTTCCAGCGTGCGCCGCCGGAGGTTTTCGGGTTCGGGGTGATGACCGAAACGTCTTTTTTGATCAGATCGCCCCAGTCCTTGATGCCTTTCGGGTTGCCCTTGCGCACCAGGAACACGATGGTCGAGGTGTACGGGGTGCTGGCGTCCGGCAGGCGGGTCTGCCAGTTGTCCGGCAGGGTCTTGCCGAGCTTGGCGATTTCGTCGATGTCGCCGGCCAGGGCCAGGGTCACCACGTCGGCGCGCAGGCCATCGATCACGGCACGGCCCTGTTTGCCCGAGCCACCGTGGGATTGCTGGATCTTCACCTTGTCGTCCGGGTGGGACTGCTGCCAGTGCTTGATGAATTCGGCGTTGTACTGTTGGTACAGCTCACGGGTCGGGTCATAGGACACGTTCAGCAGTTCGTAGTCCTTGGCGATTGCGGAACCGGCAAAAACAGCACTGGCCAGGGCGGCGAGCGCATAACGGCGGATGGACATGGTGAAGCTCCCGATTGGCATTTTTCTAATTTTTTGAAGGTGTGGCGCGATCAGCCGGACTTGTTGCCGGGCTGTTGCAGGCGGAACTTCTCCTTGCGCTCGATCTGGACGACTTGAGCGTTGTGCACGGTAATCTCCACCGCACCGAAGCGCAGATCGCGCAAGGCGCTCTGGATCTCACGCAGAATGGTGGCTTCGTCCTGACCGTCGATGCTACGCAGAGATGCACTCATGCTCGTTCTCCTTGGAGTGAGGGTGCCGGGCAGAGGTTTGAAGGGGGGTTTGCGCCTGGCTTGAGGGCAATAGTAGTGAGGCGCGGATATTCTTAAAAATACTGTTTAAGAATGTTTATATAACCATTTTAAAAAGACCCTGCGGGCGCGGGTTTAGCCGCGCCCACAGGGTTCGATGATGCGCGTCAGTTTTGTTTTTGCGGCTCGCGGATCTTGTACCAGGCCACATACAGGGCCGGCAGGAACAGCAAGGTCAGCAACGTCGCGACGATGATGCCGCCGATCATGGCGTAGGCCATCGGCCCCCAGAACACCTCTCGGGCAATGGGGATCATGCCCAGGCTGGCTGCCGCCGCAGTCAACAGGATCGGCCGCCGCCGGTGGTTGGTGGCCTCCACCACCGCATCCCATGGCGAGAACCCCTGCGCTTCGAACTCGTCGATCTGGGTCACCAGGATCACCGAGTTGCGAATGATGATGCCGGCCAGGGCGAGAATCCCGAGAATCGCCACAAAGCCCATCGGCGTACCGGTCGGCACCAGCGCCAACACCACACCGATCAGCCCCAGCGGCGCCACGCTGACCACCAGGAACAGCTTCTGCACGCTGTGCAGCTGGATCATCAGGAAGGTCGCCATGAGGAACAGCATCAGCGGGATGACCTTGGCGATCGGGCCTTGGGCCTTGCCGCTCTCCTCCACCGTACCGCCCGTGGCCACTTCGTAGCCGACCGGCAACTGGCTGGCGAATTCATCGATCTTCGGCTTCAGTTGGGCCACCAGGTCGGTGGGCTGGATGTCGCCGTTGACCGAGGCCTTGATGGTGATGGTCGGCTTGCGGTCACGGCGCCACACCAGCGGCTGCTCCAGTTCGTAGCGCACGGTGGCGAAGGCCAGCAGCGGTATCGAGGTGCCACTTGGGGTGACGATCTGCAGGTTCTGCAGTGTGTCCGGCGAGCCCCGCTCGCTGTCCACGGCACGGGCGACCACGTCCACCAGGTAGATATTGTCGTTGACCTCGGTCACCGGTGCGCCGCTGACGATGCTGTTCATCACGTTCGCCACGTCTTCGGACGACAGCCCCAGCTGGCGTGCCTTGTCCTGGGCGATTTCGATTCGCAGCACCTTACCGGGCTCGTTCCAGTCGTAGATCATCTCGCCGATGTGCTCGTTGGCATCCAGCAGCGTGGCCAGGTCGATCGCATGCTTGCGCACCTGGTCGATGTCCTTGCCGCTGACGCGGTACTGGATCGGCCGGCCCACCGGCGGGCCCATTTCCAGCGACTGCACGTTGGTGCCGATGCCGACGAACTCTTCATGCAGCAGTTTCTGCAGGCGCGCCATCATGCCCGCACGCTCCTCGAAGCCTTTGCTGACGATGACCAGCTGGGCGTAGTACGGGTTCTGCAGTTGCTGGTCCAGGGGCAGGTAGAAGCGGATTGCGCCCTGGCCGATATAGGTGCTCCAACGCACCAGGTCCGGGTCGTCCTTGATTCTCGCCTCCAGGCGGTCGACCACCTTGCGCGTCTCCTCGATCGAGGCGTTTTGCGGCAAGTTGAGATCGACGAGGATTTCCGGGCGATCGGACGACGGGAAGAACTGATTTTGCACGAAGCGCATGCAGAACAACGCCAGGACGAACAGTACGATGGTGCCGATGATGGTCAGCCATCTGTTGCGCATACACCACAGCAAACCGCCTTCGAACGCCCGCCCTAACCGGCCAGGCTCGGCGTCGTGGGCCTTGAGCTTGTCAATCTTGAGGATGTGCACGCCCAGCACCGGCGCAAAGAACACCGCCACCACCCAGGACACGATCAGTGCCACGGCGATCACTGCGAACAGGGTATAGGTGTACTCGCCGGCAGAACTGGCGTTGAGGCCGATCGGCACGAAGCCGGCCACGGTCACCAAGGTGCCGGTGAGCATGGGGAATGCCGTGGAGGTGTAGGCAAAGGTGGCCGCCTGCTCCTTGCTCTCGCCCATTTCCAGCCGTGTGACCATCACCTCGACAGTAATCATCGCATCGTCCACCAGCAGCCCCAGGGCGATGATCAGCGCACCCAGCGAGATCCGCTGCATGGTGATGCCGCTGTATTCCATGAACACAAAGACCATGGCCAGCACCAGCGGGATCGAGCAGGCCACCACCAGCCCGGCGCGCACGCCCAGGCTGACGAAGCTCACCGCCAGCACGATCACCACCGCCTCGAACAAGGCGCTGGTAAAGCCGCCCACCGCGTCCTTGACCACCACCGACTGGTCGGACACGGTGTGCACACCCACGCCCACTGGCAGGTCGCTGACGATGCTGTCCATCTTCTGCTTCAGCGCAGCGCCGAACACTTGAATGTTGCCGCCGGCCTTCATGCCGATCGCCAGGCCAATGGCAGTCTGGCCGTTGTAGCGGAACATCGGCGAAGGCGGGTCGACGTAGCCACGCTCGATATCGGCAATATCGGCCAGGCGGAAGAAGCGGTCATTGATCCGCAGGTTGACGGTCTGCAGGTCTTTCTCGGAGGCGAACTGCCCGGTAGTACGTACCGAGATGCGCTCTGGCCCGGCTTCGATCACCCCGGCCGGGGTCACCGCGTTCTGTTGCTGCAGCGCCTGCATGACTTGGCGCTGGTCGATGCCCAGTGCCGCCAGCTTGCGGGTGGAGAACTTCAGGTACAGCACTTCGTCCTGGGTGCCGACCAGTTCGATCTTGCCGATATTGGGTACTTCACGCACTTCGGCCCGGGCCTGCTCCACGTAGTCACGCAGCTGGCGCAGGGTCAGGCCATCGGCGGTAAAGGCGTAGATGGAGCCAAATACGTCGCCGAATTCGTCGTTGAAGCCCGGCCCCTGGATGCCTTGGGGGAATTCGCCGCGAATGTCCTGGATCTTCTTGCGCACCTGATACCAGATGTCCGGGATGTCGGCGGCCTTGGTGGTGTCGCGCAGGTAGACGTAGACGGTGGACTCGCCGGGGCGTGTGTAACTTTTGGTGTAGTCGAGGGAGTCGAGCTCTTCGAGCTTCTTCTCGATGCGGTCGGTGACCTGGTAAAGGGTCTCGTCCTGCGTCGCACCCGGCCAGCGGGTCTGGATCACCATGGTCTTGATGGTGAACGACGGGTCTTCCTCACGGCCCAGGTTGAAATAGGAAAAAATCCCCATCAACAAACCGACGAACATCAGGTACCAGACGAAGGACTGGTGGCGCAGCGCCCATTCGGACAGGTTGAAGCTTCCTTTCATTGCGCGTCCTCGTCGAAGGTAACTTTCTGGCCGGGCTTGAGGCTGTTCACGCCAGCGGTAACCACGCGCTCGCCGGGTTGTACGCCGGCGCTCAACAAGAAGCTGTCGCTGGTGCGCTCGGTCAGCGTGACGTCACGGGTGGCGACTGTTTTCTGTTGGGGGTCGATCACCCAGACCTGGGTCTTGCCATCACGCTCGAGCAGCGCGCTCAGGGGCAGTTCACTGCGCGGGGTGATCGCCGAGGTCAGGGTCACGCTGATCGCCGTGCCCAGGTGGAACGCATCCGGGGTGCTGGCCAGGGTCAGCCGGGCACGCCGGGTGCGCGTGGCAGCGTCGGCCTGGGGCTCCAGCTCACGCAGGGTGGCGGTGGTGTTGATGCTGGTATCCAGCTGCGAGGCAACGGTGAACGTAAGGTCCTTGGTCAATGCTTCGGCAATGTTTATGGGCAAGTCGATGACCGCTTCCTTGACGTCTGGTCGGGCCAGGGTGACCACGGCCTGACCGGCCGTGACGGTCTGCCCGGCTTCGGCCTGCCAGGCGGTGATCACGGCCGCATGGTCGCTGCGCAGGGTGCTGTAGTCGAGCTGATCGCGAGCCTGGCTGACCGCCGAGCGGGCCTGTTCCAGGCTGGCACCGGTGGTTTTCAGGTCGGTCTGGGCAATATCCAGCTGGGCCTGGGCGCCGACGCCGCGGTCATACAGCTGCTGCTGACGACGTGCGTTGGCCTGGGCGTTGATCCACTGCGCCTGAACCCTGGCCAGGTCGCCCTCGGCCGCGCGCAGCTGATTCTGCTGGTCGGTCGGGTCAAGGGTGGCCAAGGTATCGCCGGGTTTCACCTGGGCGCCGACATCCAGCCAACGCCGGGCGATGCGCCCGGAGACGCGAAAACCCAGGGTACTTTCGAAGCGCGCCTGGATTGCGCCGGCGAAGCGGCCCAGTTGCGACTGCGCCTGGGCTTCGACCAAGGTCGACAGCACAGGGCGCACGGCTTCGGGTTGCTGTTCTTCACTGCCACAGGCGCTCAACAACAGCCCTGCCGCGCCTATCAGCATTAGACGTTTCATGGCGCGGCGCCTCCATCCTGAGCATCGACTTTTTCAACCTGCATGCCCGGATGCAAGAGCTGACCACCGCTGACCACAACCGTTTCGCCACCTTTGATGCCTTGGGCGACGACGACCTTGCCGGTGAGGTAGCGCGTGACCTGCACTTTGCGCAGCTCGACCTTGTCGCCCTCGCCTACCACCCACACTGCCGGCTCATGCAAGGCCTTGGTCAGTGCCGCCCAAGGTAACTCGATGCTCGGTCGCCCCTGAGCATTGGCCGTGGCGGTGACCGGCGAGCCCAATTGCATGCCCGGCGGCACGTTGCGCAAGGCCACCTTGACCTGCACCGTGCCGCTCTGCGCCGACACCGTCGGGGTGATTTCGCGGACAAAACCCTGGGCCTGAACCCTGGGGTCATCGAGCAGGCTGACGACCACTCCGGCATCGCTTGGCGGCGCCACCAGCAGCGATTCATAGACGTTGAACACCGCGTCGCGGTCGCCATCGCGGGCCAGGCCGAAGATCGGCATGGTCGCCTGCACCACCTGGCCGACTTCGGCCTGGCGCTCGGTGATCACGCCATCGGCCTCGGACACCAGCGCGGTATAGCTCAACTGCTCCCGGGCATTGGCCAGCTGTGCCTGAGCGGCCTTGAGCGCGCTCTGGTTGCTGCGCAGCGCCGCTTCTGCAGAGTCGTACTCGCTCTGGCTGGTATAGCCTTTGGGCAACAGTTTTTGCTGGCGCACGAAGGCGGCGGCCGTCTGTGTCACACGCGCCTGGGCGGCGAACACTTCAGCCTTGGCCGAGTCGACGTTGTTCTGCAGGTCTTTGGGGTCAAGCCGCGCCAGTACCTGGTTGGCCTTGACGTGATCGCCCACATCGACGCTGCGTGAAATGATCTTGCCGCCCACACGGAACGACAAATCGGTTTGTACCCGTGCCTGCACGTCGCCGGTCAGGGTGACCCTGGCAGCGAAGTCAGTGGGTTGTACTTGTAGCACGCCGACCCGAGGCAGTTCCGGGCTCGAGACTTCCCTCTCGCACCCCGACAACATGAACAGCAACCCCAGGCAGACGACCGACAGAAGACGCCTCAACGTCATGCGGGCTCCTTGCTTGCGCGCAAATGGTTCGAGGAATGCGACTGTTAGCGTAGTTCAGGGTTCAGCAAACAGCGATACTGCCTGTTCGCCCGCACACGGAAGCGCCCCATGCTCACGACTCTGGCCATTGCCAACTACCGCTCGATCAACCAGCTGGTGATGCCGCTGGGTCGGCTGAACCTGATTACCGGCGCCAATGGCAGCGGCAAGTCCAACCTGTACAAGGCCCTGCGCCTGCTGGCCGAGACAGCGCGCGGCGGGGTGGTCAATGCCTTGGCGGCCGAGGGTGGGCTGGAGTCCACGTTCCATGCCGGGCCAGAAAAACTCAGCCGGCGCATGCTCAAGGGCGAGGTGCCGGTGCAAGGTGGGCCGCGCCAGCAGGTACGGCGCCTGAAAATGGGCTTCACCGATGAAGATTTCGGTTATGCCATTGGCCTTGGGCTGCCGGAGCCAAGCCAGTCGAAGTTTTCCCTGGACCCGCAGATCAAGCATGAAGCGATCTGGGCGGGCCCGGTCTGCCGCCCCGCCAGCCTGCTGGTGGAGCGCAGCGCTGCCATGGTGCGCGCCCGCGAGGGGCGCCAGTGGCAGGTCATGAGCCAGCACATGACCGAGTTCGACAGCCTGTTCGACCAGGTTGGTAGCGTGCAGGGCTCACCTGAAGTGCTGCACCTGCGAGAGCAGATCCGCAGCTGGCGGTTCTATGATCACTTCCGTACCGACCCCGAGGCACCGGCACGCCAAGCGCGCCTTGGCACCCGCACGCCTGTGCTGCACCACGATGGCCGTGACCTGGCGGCGGCGTTGCAGACCATCAAGGAGATCGGCGATTTCGATGCGCTGCAGGCGGCGGTCAGCGATGCCTTCCCTGGCTCACAGGTGGGCATCGAGGCGACACCGGGTGGCTTGTTCAGCCTGCGCTTTCAGCAGGCAGGGCTGTTGCGGCCGTTGAGTGCCGCCGAGCTGTCAGACGGCACCTTGCGTTACCTGCTGCTGGTGGCAGCCCTGCTGACGCCCCGTCCACCGAGCATGATGGTGCTCAACGAACCGGAGACCAGCTTGCACCCCGACTTGCTACCGGCGCTGGCGCGGCTGATCCGGCGGGCTTCGCAGCAGTGCCAGGTGTGGGTGGTATCGCATGCCCCGCGGTTGGTGGCGGCGCTGGAAGAGGATGAGGGCTGCAATGCCATAAGGCTGACGAAAGAGTTGGGGCAGACAGTGATCGTCGGGCAGGGGATGCTCGATGAGCCGGCTTGGCATTGGCCGGATTGAGGTGTGAATGCAATTGGGGACGCGTCAGGGCGGGCAAGAGTACGCCTTGATTGTTGAGGTGTT
>NZ_JANIAG010000180.1:0-11182 GCF_028682155.1 Pseudomonas sp. 39004 | reverse complement strand
CAACTGCATCGAGCGCGCATCGGCCTCGCGCTCACTGCGCCCCAGGGTACGGACCTGCGCCAGGCTGACATTGCGTAGCACCGTCAGGTGCGGGAACAGGTTGAACGACTGGAACACCATGCCGATACGCCGGCGCAGTTTCAAAAGGTCCGCCCGCGCCATCGGCGTGGCGGCGTCGATGTCCAGCTCATCGAGGCGGATACGCCCACGCGTCGGCGGCTCAAGCTGATTGATGCAGCGCAACAAGGTGCTCTTGCCCGATCCACTGGGGCCAATGATGGCCACGACCTCGCCCTTGCTCATCTCGAAGTTGACGTTGTGCAGCACCTCGTATTTGCCAAACTGTTTGTAAAGCGATTCCAGGCGCAGAAACGCAGGCTTCACTGCAGGCACTGGCGGCACCTGACGCAGGGGGATACTCATCGGTTTCATGTGCAGGCCCTCCCCTCAATAGCGGTCGTCGTCGACCAGCGGCGTGCTCGACAGCTTGACCGCACCCTGGGCGGTGATCAGCACCTGCTCTTCAAGCTTGACGCCCTCGCGCCCGCCTTGCTCGCCGATGTAGCTCTCGACCGAGACCACCATGTTCTCCTCGAACACGCCGTCGTAGCCCCATTCGGCAAAGTCCACGGCGTAGGCCACGCTGGGGTACTCGTCGACCAGGCCCACCCCGTGCAGCATCATCATGTAGCGGTTGTGCTCGAACCGCTGCGGCACCGGCCAGCAGTGCTCGGCGAACTCGCGGAATGAAAGCCCCGGGCGCAGCAGCTGGAGGTTATGGCTGACCTGCTGCGAGGCAATGTCGAGCAGCGCGCGCTGGGCCCCTGTCACTGGTTTGCCTGGGCAGACGAAGCTGCGCGAGATGTCCGACAGGTAACCGCCGGGGCCGACCATGTCGGTGTCGAAGCAGACCATCTCGCCCGCCTCGATGACTTTGTCGGTGGCGTCCTGGAACCACGGGTTGGTGCGCGGGCCAGAGCTGAGCAGGCGGCTCTCGGCCCACTCGCCACCCTGGGCCACGTTGGTGCCGTGGAGGATGCTCCACAGCTGGTTTTCGGTAATACCCGGCACCAGGCTGGCCCGCATGCGGGCGATGGCCAGGTCGCACACGGCCATGGACACCCGATGGCTGGCGATTTCCTCGGCGGACTTGATCAGCCGTGCCTGCTCCATCAACGGCTGGGCGTCGAACAGCGCGATGCCTTTGGCCTTGAGCTTCTCGGCCCCCCACGGGTCGCAACGGTCAACCGCCAGACGGCAATTGCCGCCACTGTGGCGCAGCATCAGCTCGGCCACTTCCGCCGCCCACAAGGCCGCCTTCTCATCGACCCTGGGGCCGGCCAGAAAGTACAACCAGGGCAGCGCCGGGCGGATCTCGTCGATGGTCTCGACGTGCTCGCTGTTGTGCCGGCTGCTAGTGAACTCGAACAGCACCACCGGCCCTTCCGTGGGCACGAACACATAACGGCTGGGCGAGTGCATCACCCACAGGCCAAGGTTGTTGGTGTCGGTGGCATAGCGGATGTTGATCGGGTCGGCGAGCAGGATGCCGCCATAGTCGTGCGCACGCAGTTGCTGGCGAATGCGCTGCAGGCGGTATTCGCGCAGGGCCTTGCGGTCGATGGCAGCCTGGGCCGCGAGCAGGCCGCTGTCTACCGGCGCCAGGGCATGGCCGGTGACGCTGGCGTCGGTGCGAAACTGCAGGGATGACGGGGCGAGCAGGCAGGGCCGCTCGGTCGGTTGGGTACCGATGTGCATGGTTACACTCTCCACTGGATATCGTTGTCGTTGTTGGAGCCAGGGCAGTAACAGCGGGTGGTGCTGGGTTTATTGTTTTAAGGTGCAGCGTACCGATCAGAGGTCTTTCACCAGGCGCAGCGCGTCATAGATGGCCGCGTGGGTATTGCGCGAGGCCACCGCGTCGCCGATGCGAAACAGTTGGAAGCGCCCGTCGTTGCGCCGGGCCACGGTTTGCGGGCGGCCGGCAATGAGGTCCATGTACTCCACCGCCCCTTCATTGCTGGACAACGGGCACAGCTGGAAATACAACTCGTCCAGCGGGCGGGTGCCATGGTTGACCACCACCTGGTCGACCTGCCGAGTCTGGCGCAGCTCGCTGTAGTCGGTGCCGATGCTGGCCAGCAGGCCGCCTTCGCCCTTGTGTACCGCCTTCAGCCGCCAGGTGACGGTGAAGGTCGTGTCCAGTTGCTGTAGGGTGCGCATGTAGGGCACCAGGTTCATGCCCATGACTTCTGGCGAGAAGGTTCGGTCGGGGGTCATGATCTCGGTGCGTGCGCCGCTTTGCGCAATGAACTCGGCGGCCTGCAGGGCGGCATGGTCCCCGGCATCGTCATACACCAGCACGTTGCGCCCAGGCTTCACGTCGCCGGAGATGATGTCCCAGCTCGACACCACCAGGTCGTTGCCGTGCTCCAGCACTTCGGTATGGGGAAGCCCGCCGGTCGCGACGATGACCACATCGGCGGCCTCGTCGAGGATGATCTGGCTGTCGGCCCACACGTTGTAGTGGAAGGTCACGCCCAGGCGCTCGCACTGGGCCAGGCGCCAGTCGACGATGCTGATCATTTCCTTGCGCCGCTCGGACTGCGCGGTCAGGCGGATTTGCCCGCCGGCCTTGTCGGCCACCTCGTACACCACCACTTCATGGCCACGCTCGCCCGCCACCCGCGCCGCCTCCAGCCCTGCCGGGCCGGCACCGACGATGACCACCTTGCGCCTCACCGGCGCCTTGGCGATGTCGTGCGGCATGCTGGTTTCGCGCCCGGTGGCGGCGTTGTGAATGCAGTAGGCGGCACCACCGTGGTAGATGCGGTCCAGGCAATAGTTGGCGCCGACACAAGGGCGGATCTGGTCTTCGCGGCCTTCGATGATCTTGCGCACGATGTGCGGGTCGGTCATGTGCGCGCGGGTCATGCCGACCATGTCCACCAGGCCTGCGGCGATGGCATGGCGGGCCGTGGCCACGTCCGGGATCTTCGCCGCATGGAAGGTCGGGAAGCCGGTCAGCGAACGGATCTCGCCGGCGAAGTCCAGGTGCGGGGCGTTGCGCATGCCCTGGATCGGGATGATGTCGGTAAGGCCTGCGTCGGTGGCGATGTTGCCGCGTATCACGTTGAGAAAGTCGATCATCCCGCTGTTTTTGAGCAACTGCGAAATCTGCAGGCCTTCCTGCCGGGTCAAGCCGCCGGCCAGCACTTCATCGCCGGTGTAGCGGATACCGACGATGAACGCGTCGCCTACCCGCTGCCGAATCGCGGCGAGCACTTCGAAGGTGAAGCGCAGGCGGTTTTCCAGGGAGCCGCCGTAGACATTCTGCAACTCGTTGGTCAGCGGTGACCAGAACTGGTCCATCAGGTGGCCGTAGGCCTGCAGCTCGATGCCGTCGAGCCCGGCGGCCTGCATGCGTTCGGCAGCGTCGGCGTAGTCCTTGATGATGCGCTCGATGTCCCAGATCTCCAGGCGCTTGGGGAAGGCCCGGTGCGCCGGCTCCTGGTTGTGTGACGAAGACACCACCGGCAACCAGTCGCCTTTGTCCCAGCGGGTACGCCGGCCCAGGTGGGTGAGCTGGATCATCACCGCCGCGCCATGCTCGTGGCACTCGTCGGTGAGGTCTTTCATCCAGCCGACCACCTCGTCCTTGTAGGCCAGCACGTTGTTGAACACTGGCGGGCTGTCTCGGGAAATGGCGGCGGAGCCGGCGGTCATGGTCATTGCCACGCCGGCCTTGGCGCGCTCGACATGGTAGGCACGGTACAGCTGCTTGGGCATGCCGTCTTCGGGGTAGGCGGGTTCGTGGGAGGTAGTGATGATGCGGTTGCGCAAGGTGAGGTGCTTGAGTTGGTACGGCTGAAGCAACGGGTCATTTGACATGATTGTTCTCGCGTTCAGGGCATCAGGCAAAAACGACATTAGCCCCCATGTACACAGGTGTCAATTAATTAGACACAGGTGTACATTACGCTTGCCAGCCTGCCATGGATACGGAAGAATGCGCCCATGAACATGACTTCAAAGACCCCAGAACTCGCCGCCCGCGGCTCGCTCGAAAGCTGGCTGAACGCCGCTTACGAAACCCTCAAGGAATCGGGGGTGGATGCTGTGCGGGTATTGCCGCTGGCGAAAAAACTCAACCTTGCCCGCACCAGTTTCTATTGGTACTTCGAGGACCGCGAGGCGTTGCTGGCAGCGCTGATCGAGCAGTGGAAGCGCAAGAACACCCGCAACCTGGTGAGCCATTCACAGGCGTATGCGGCGTCGATCAGCGAGGCGATACTCAATGTGTTCGATTGCTGGCTGAACAGCGAACTGTTCGATTCGCAGTTCGAATTCGCCATGCGCAGTTGGGCCCTGCAGTCGGAACAGGTAGCCGCCGAGATCGTCGAGGCCGACGCCCTGCGCATGGAGGCCCTGAAGCAGATGTTCGACCGCTTCGGCTTCAGCGAGGATGCCGCCGCCACGCGCGCCCGCTCGATCTACCTGGCGCAGATCGGCTACATCAGCATGAAGACCTACGAACCGCTGGCGCTGCGGATGCGCTTCATTCCAGAGTACCTGCGGATTTTCACCGGGGTTGAGCCTGAGGCCCATGAACTGGAGCGGTTCTACCAGCGCAACGGGTTTGTGCCGCCAGCGAACTGAACCTCGCCAGCGCCACAGGGTTGGGCCGCCAGGCGGCCCCAATGGACTACTGCATCCAGGGCGGAGGGGGTTCTTCACCCTTGACCGGGCCACGCTCGGCGTCCGCCAAGGCGGCGCGGCGGCGGGCGTCATCGAACCGCGCGGCTTCGATTTCACGCAGCACGCCATCCACGTCGGCTTCCTCGTCGTCGTCAGCGAACACGCCGGTCAACGGGCTGTCCGCTTTCAGTTCGCCCGCTTCGAACAACGCCCACATTTCCTGGGCATAGCGGGTGTCCTTGAGCTCCGGGGCGAAGCGGCCGAAGTAATGGGCCATGTTCGACACATCACGTTGCAGCATGCTGAAGGCATGGTTGTTGCCGGCTGCATCCACCGCTTGTGGCAAGTCGATGATCACCGGGCCGTCAGGGCCGAGCAGCACGTTGAACTCGGAGAGGTCGCCGTGCACCAGCCCTGCGCAGAGCATCAGGACGATCTGGCGGATGACGAATGTGTGGAATTCGCGGGCTTCTTCGGCTTCCAGGTGCACATCGTTGAGGCGCGGGGCGGCGTCGCCGTCGGCGTCCGTCACCAGCTCCATCAACAGTACGCCATCCTGGAAATCGTAAGGCTTGGGCACCCGCACACCGGCGCTGGCCAGGCGGAACAGGGCCGCCACTTCGGCGTTCTGCCAAGCATCTTCGGCCTCTTTACGGCCGTACTTGGAGCCTTTGGCCATGGCCCGGGCCTGGCGGCTGTTACGGACCTTGCGGCCTTCCTGGTACTCGGCGGCCTGGCGGAAACTACGCTTGTTGGCCTCTTTGTAGACCTTGGCGCAGCGCACCTGGGTACCGCAGCGCACCACGTAGACCGCAGCTTCCTTGCCGCTCATCAGAGGTCGCAGTACTTCGTCGACCAGGCCGTCTTCGATCAGGGGTTCGATTCTTTTTGGAGTCTTCATCAGGCTTGAGTTCTGGGGTCCTGTGGCCGAGCCGTGGAGGTGGCGGCCATCCTCTCACAGCCTGATGGATCTTGCTCGTCTGAGATGCAACGTTCGTCTGTTACCGGCCGCCTAGGCGCCCTGCCCCACGGCGCAGCCTGCCGCGACCCGCGCCCGTCGGCGCGTGATCAGCAACCCCGAGCACACCACGAACACCGCCAGCACCAGGGTGGAAACCACCTCAAGGCGATGGTCCGGGCGCAGCAACATCACCACCAGCACACTGCTGATGAACAGGATCACCGCCCAGGTCAGCCATGGGAACAGCCACATGCGGTAGCTCAGTGTCTTGCCTTGCGCCGTCAGGCGCTTGCGCAGGCGCAGCTGGGAAATGGCAATCACCAGGTATACCAGCAAGGCGATGGCGCCGGAGCTTGCCATCAGGAAGCCAAACACCTTGGCCGGCACCAGGTAATTGGCGATCACCGCCAGAAACGCCGCACCGGTGGACAGCAGCACCGCGACAATCGGCGTACCGCTGCGGCTGGTCACTTGGGCACAGGCCGGCGCATCACCACGACGGCTCAGCGAATAGACCATGCGCGACGCGGTGTACAGCGACGAGTTCAGGCAACTGGTGACCGAGGTCAGCACGACGAAGTCGATGATGGCCTTGGCATGCGGCACACCAAGCGTATCCAGCACCGTGACGTAGGAGCCCTCGGTAGCCAACCGCGGGTCGGTCCAGGGCACCAGCGCGATGACGATGAAGATCGACAGGATGTAGAACAGCGTGATCCGCCAGATCACCGAGTTAGTGGCCTTGGAGATATGCTTGCCCGCCTCGTCCGACTCGGCGGCGGCAATGGTCACCACCTCGGCCCCAAGGAACGAGAACATGGTGATCAGCATGGCACTGAGTACCGCGCCGAAGCCGTTGGGCATGAACCCGCCGGTGTCCCACAGGCGCGAAACACCGCTGACGCCGGCGCTGGGCAGCAGGCCGAAAATGGCGCAGGCGCCCAGAATGATGAAGGCGACGATGGCAATGACCTTGACCAGCGCCAGCCAGAACTCGAACTCGCCGTAGTTCTTCACGCTGAACAGGTTGGTGGCCGTCAGCAGCAGCGTGATCACCAACGACAGCACCCAGATCTCCATCTGCGGCACATAGGTGTTGATGATGGTGGCGGCAATGTTGGCCTCGATGGGGATGATCAGCACCCAGAACCACCAGTAAAGCCAACCGATGGTATAGCCGGCCCACTTGCCGATGGCGAGGTCGGCATAGGTGGAAAACGAGCCGGTATCCGGTGAGGCGACCGCCATTTCGGCCAGCATGCGCATGACCAGCACCACCAGCCCACCGGCCAGGATATACGCGAGGATGGTGGCGGGCCCGGCCTCGGCGATGGCCCGACCGGAGCCGACGAACAGGCCGGCGCCGATCACCCCGGCGATGGACAACATGGTGACGTGCCGCGATTTCAACCCATGACTCAAATTGTTCTTGTCTGTTTGCATGGCCTTACCTTCTTGTTCTTGTCATGCCCGCGCTGCGCCGTCTAGCGAACACGGGCGCGAAAAAGCCCACCCGGCCCTAAATGGTGAGTAGGGCCAGGCGGGTTGAGTAAAACGAAACGCAGATCCGCTGGGGTTGCCGGCCTGCTCAGCCGGCAGCGCACTGCTTGCCAGCCAGGTCTGGCTTGGGCAAGCCGCCCCCCTGCAGGGCGACTTGTGCGCAGACCTTCTCGACGATGTAGGCGCCGATCGGTATGGCCGAGGTGGCGGCAGGCGATGGCGCATTGCAGACGTTCACGCTGCGCGCCGAATTGACGAAGAGGAAGTCGTCGATGAGCTTGCCATCGCGTGACACCGCCTGTGCCCGGACACCCGCCGGGTAAGGCGTGAGGTCATCCTTGGTGATGCTCGGGCAGTACTTCTGCACCTGCTTGAGGTAGCCGCCCTTGAACAGCGAATTCTTCATCTCGATCAGGCCCGGGCGCAGGTTCTTGGCCAACACCTTGAGGATGCCGGGAGTGGTCAGGGTCTGGAACATGTCCGCCACGCTGACGTCGGCCTTGCGGTAGCCTTCGCGCTTCATCGCCAGCACCGCGTTGGGGCCCACGGTCACGGTGCCGTCGATCATGCGCGTCAGGTGCACGCCCAGAAACGGCATGGACGGGTCCGGAATCGGGTAGATCAGGTGGTTGACGATCTGGTTGTGCTGCTTGGGCAGCAAGTAGTACTCGCCGCGGAACGGGCAGATCACAAAGTGGGTGCGGATGCCAAGCATGCTCACCACGCGGTCGGCCATCAGCCCCGAGCAGGTGACCAGGAAGCGGCTGTGCACCTCGTCGCTGCGGGTACGCACGACCACTTCGCTGGCGCGCTCCTCGAGGCCGACCACTTCGGCGCTGTAGCGGATCTCGCCACCGGCACGCTGGAACTCACGGCCCATGGCCGCCGTCACCTCGGCGTAATTGACGATGCCGCTGGAGGGCACGAAGATCCCGCCCAGGCCGACGATATTGGGCTCGCGCTCATGCAGCTCGTCGGCCGACAACCACTGGCGCTCCAGGCCATTGGCCGCGGTGCGTTCCCACAACGCCTTCATGCGTTGCATTTCCAAGTCGTTGGTGGCCACCAGCAGCTTGCCGCATTCATCGAAAGCGATGCCGTGCTGGGTGCAGAAGGCCTTGGTTGCCTTGTTGCCTTCCAGGCAGAAGCGCGCCTTGAGGCTGCCGGGGGTGTAGTACACCCCGGCATGGATCACCCCGCTGTTGTGCCCGGTCTGGTGGCGCGCCGGGCCGGACTCCTTCTCCAGCAGGAGAATCTTGGCGTCCGGGTACACCTTGATCAGGTGCATGGCGGTGGACATGCCCACAATGCCACCGCCGATGATGATGAAATCGTACACAGTGTTACCTCCCGCGCCGTGTTTACTGGCCGCGCTGGTACAGCGGCTTGGGGAAGGCGACATAGCCGCGTTGGCGCATCAGCTCGCGGCGCAGGCCGTCGTGCGGTGTGAAGCGGTCGCGGCCGTGGAGCCAGAACAGATTATTGATCAAGACGAAGCTGCCCACCGCCACCGGCACGGACAGTTTCTTATCGCTGCCCTCCAGCGATTCGGACAAGGCGTTCAGCCAGACGCCTTCCTCGAAGTTTTCCGGCTGCACGAACTGGTCGATGTACCGCATGGTGGGCCGGCCTTCAGCGTCGTTGTCGAATACCGAATGGAACACGTCCTGGGCCACGTTCTTGCTGGGCGGCGCGGTCCAGCGCATCTCGCGGCGCGCCAGCGGGTGGCGGAAGAACGCCTCGCACTGCTCCCAGTCGTCCAGGTGCAGCAGCAGCGAGTTGCCGCCTTCCATGTTCCTTTCGTCGATTTTCAGCATCAGCACGTAGTCGGTGATCTGGTTCACGAAGGTGCCGTCGTTGTGCAGCTCCATGACGCGGTGCGGCTGACGCAGGTAGCTGTCGGAGTTGTCGCTGTTCACCACCACGAAGCGGGCGTAGTACTGGCCGCTCATGGCATCGTAGTTGGAGCGACCGATCAGGTGCGCACAGGCGGTGGTGAACTTGACCATGTCCTCGGCCTGGCCCACGTCATCCAGCCCCAGCGGGGTGATCAGCATCCCGCCGCTGGCGCGGTCGAGGATGGTGTTGAGCAGTACCGGGCGCAGCGTGCCCTGGCACAGCTCGTCGAGGATCTCGCCCACCCGAAAACGCAGAAACGACTTGTATTCCAGCGCCTGCACCGGCCACTGGGCCACAGCCTCGACGAACGCCTGCACGGTCTCGCGGGCAAAGGTCAGTTCAAGCAGACGAGGCGACTGCTTCGACGGGGCGATGGTGTAACCACGCGGTTCGAGCGGCAGTGGCAGCACAGGTTCGTTGATCTGCGTAAAAGCGTTCATGGCTAGGTCCTGGCAGAAAAAGGAGATGGCACGGTCCAGTCGTGATCTGGATCAGTGCGGGCGAAGCAAAAATATCGCCACTCGCTAAAAATGTCTACATTTTTATAAAACGAAGATAAACATCCTGTATGTCCATTGTTTTTCGTCCGCCAGCGGTTTCGGTATGATCGGCAAAACGTTTTGAGGAACAGGACTTTGGAAGCGCTCGCTCCCCGACAAAACTCAGCATTCAGCGGGTATGAGAGGCTCAAGAAGGACATCATCCGCGGCGTGTTCAAGCCTGGGGAGAAGCTCTTGATGAGCACCCTCAAGGACCGCTACGAACTGGGAGTGGGGCCGCTGCGCGAAGCACTTTCGCAGTTGGTGGCCGAGCACCTGGTGATTGTCATCAGCCAGAAAGGCTACCGTGTCGCGCCCATGTCACTGGCGGAGATGAACGACATCTACGATGCCCGCGCCAACCTGGAAGCCATGATCATCAGCCTGGCCATCGAACGCGGCGACGACGCTTGGGAAGCGTCGGTGCTGGCCTGTTCGCATACCCTGGCCAAAGTGGTGGAGGTGAAAACCCGCGAGCAACGGCTGGATGTGTGGGATGAACGGCACAAGGCGTTTCACACCGCCATCGCCTCGGGGTGCGGCTCCAAGCACCTGCTGCAGGCCCGCACCTACCTGTTCGACCAGGCTGAGCGTTACCGCCATTTGTGGCTGACGCAGACGGTGTTTTCCGAGCAGGCGCTTGAGCTCAAGCGCCAGGAGCATTCGGCGCTGGTCGAGGCGATCCTGGCCCGCGACGCCAAGCGCGCCAGCGCCATGATGCACTCGCACCTGATGACCCCGGTGCCGATCATTGCGCAGATCATGCACACCGAGGGCATCGGGCGGTCGTAGCGGCGGCCTTCAGGCCGCTGCCTGGCGCTGGGCCACATGGTGCCGGAGCTTGTCGAACACCCAGTTGTACACCACGGTGTAGGGCAGGATGATCACAAAGAAGCCCAGCTCGACCATGAACGCCTGCAGCAGCGAAATATCCAGCATCCAGGCCGCCACAGGCAGGCACCACACCACCAACCCCGCCTCGAAGCCCAGGCCATGCACCACGCGCGCCCGGGCTTTCCAGTCAACCCGCTCGGTCTGCACGAAGCGGTCGACCACTGCGTTGTAGACCATGTTCCACACCATGGCGATTACCGACAGGGTGACCGCCAGTGTGCCTGCGGTGGCCAAAGACTTACCCAGCACCCAGGACAACAGCGGTGCGCACAGCAGCACGGCGAACACTTCATAACCCACCGCATGGACCATACGCTCGGTGAAAGAGACCTTTTTCATTACTAATTCCATCGATTGCTTAAGACGTGCTTTCTATTTTCTTTGATAGAACAGATACTCGCGACATAGCACCCATCGATTTTATCAATACCTATGCGCTACTCACCGGAAGCCTTGCTTGCCTTTGTCGAAGCTGCCTCACTCGGCTCGTTTTCTGCGGCGGCGCGCAAACTCAAGAAAAGCCAGTCCACCGTCAGCATCGCCATTGCCAATTTCGAGGCCGATATCGGCTGCACTCTGTTCGACCGAGGAGGCCGCCACCCCACGCTCAATGCCGCAGGCCGACAGGTGATGCCGCACGTCGAAGCGATCCTCGAGCCCGGCGCTGGCATCGAGAGATCGGAAGAGCGTC